>JAXMMN010000138.1:0-1951 GCA_034366485.1 Bdellovibrionales bacterium | reverse complement strand
ACGCCGTGTGCTGTCCATAATAAATGAATAATCCACACTGAATTTTCTAAGTAAGACTGTTAATTATAAAACATAACGCCATAGCAAATTCCTTTGAAAATTGGATCCGTTTAGTTCTACTTTGTCGTGCGCGGTGAAAAGGCGCTATTTTTTGCGGGAGCTAATCCCGCCAGGTAATTGTTGGGCCGTGTGTTTTAATCTCAAAATTTCGACGGTGCGAGCCTCGTCTAGTACGCGGTAAAAAACGATGTAGTTTCGATGTACGACTAGCTCACGCAGGAAGACCGGCAGGCCTGGCCTGCCGGTACGACCAAGCTTTGGATGCTGCGCAAGCGGCAAGATTTTGTCACGTAGCGCCTGGCCGAACTTCTCCGCCTTGGTCGGGTTGTCCTGAGCAATGTAGTCAATGATGTTGTCCAAGTCGACTTCAGCCATCGGTCGCCAGACTATGCGATAAGGAGTTTTTGCCTTCGTCATAGATCAGTCGGTCGACTCGTGCCTCTGCGACCACTGGTTCATGCGCGCTTCCCTCTTCCCGTCTTGTGGCGAGCAATCCTGGCATCCATCCTCGCCATAACTTCATCGTGCAGAATGCTCGGTCGAGGGCCATCAATGGCTTCCTGAATCTCGGTGGCCAGCCAGTGGTTATAAGCAGCGGCCTCATGCGCTTCGCGCATGGCGTCTGCCCTGCCCCGGTTGCCGGCATCCTGTTCCTTCTTTGCCGGATCATATTCGCTCGCGTCGAACTGGCCTACGGTGATGCCAATATCACGAAGCACATTCAGCGCAGCCAGTGGATTGCCAAAGCGGCGCGGCTCGGTGCTACGAGCCTTCGACAGCACGGCGCCGGAACCGTTGCGGGTGTCAATCTGAACGAGGAACGCCCCGCCCTGTCCTTTCAAGGTCACACCTGATACGCCGCCGGCGTTACTTGCAGCGCGCAGCTGCTCTATGGTCATGCTTTGCATGGTCGGCTCCTTGTTAGTTAATCTAAAAAACGTGGTTCATTGTGCATAAAATCAAGGAAACGTGCAATCGTTTTAGAGTCCGAAACAGACCGGTTTCGGACATGGTTTAAATGATATGTACTAAAGTAGGCTTGTTTGATTTCGGACATGCGTTATAATTCGTACATCCTTTTCGGACGGAATTAGAGAATGTCACGCGTCTTTGCTTACTGTCGAGTGTCGACCACGGATCAGACCACCAAAAATCAAAGCTTGGAAATTCAATCCGCCGGTTTCGCCATTCAGTCGCATCGTTTGATCGAAGAAAGCATCAGCGGATCCGTAGCGGCTAAAGAACGACCAGGTTTTAATAAGTTGATCGAACGGCTGGAATCGGGTGATGTGTTGGTGGTAACCAAGCTGGATCGACTCGGTCGCAACGCCATGGATGTCAGGGCCACGGTCGAGCACCTTTCTGATTCCGGCGTACGTGTTCATTGTCTGGCGTTAGGCGGGGTTGATCTGACGAGTTCTGCCGGCAAGATGACCATGCAGGTCATTGCGGCGGTCGCTGAATTTGAGCGTGATTTACTGATCGAACGTACTCAAGCGGGCATTAGTCGTGCGAAGGCGGCGGGTAAACAGTTCGGCCGGCCGCCGGCACTTAATGCGGAAGATCGTGCTGACGTTGTCAAACGGTTGGCCGCTGGCAGCAACGTTTCGGAGTTGGCTCGGGAATTCAAAACCACACGGCAAACCATTATGCGGATTCGGGAAGCGGCGTTGAAATCACCGCAAAGTGAAAATGCGATTCACTCTTCTGGGGAGTAAGTGATGAATCATGTGTATTTGGAACGGCATGATGACAAAGACAACATGCATCGTTTTTATCAAATGTTTGTGACACCAGGCTTGTTTGACGAGTGGTCCCTGATTAAGGAATGGGGCCGAGTCGGGTCACTAGGTGTAGCGACTTGCAATCAAAAACACTCAAACCTGCAATC
>JAXMMN010000137.1:0-1224 GCA_034366485.1 Bdellovibrionales bacterium | reverse complement strand
TCCTGAAAAGCAGCTATCAAGAACGACGATTTTCACTTTCGAAGTCACTTTCGCGAGAAGGTCGTGAAACTTCGCCTTGTTGATAGATCCATTTTTGAGATGCAGACCATGCTCGTCGGAATGACCGGAATAATAAAACATGAATTTTTTCGAGTTGGATTGAGTCAGCTTCAAGACGGCTTGATCAAATTCCTCGATGCTCGGATTCTTTAAAACCAAAATACTTTGCTCAGGCACTCGGGCAGAAGTCACTAGGGCCCGAACCAGACGGCTTGCATCCATCGACGAGTACTCGAGATTTTTTTCACTCGCGACATACGAATTATCAGCGCTCACTACCAAGGCCTGAAACTCGGCCGGCTTATTTTGTTGCCCCTCAGCCGCAAGCCCTACCAAAGAGAAAAGCATCAACGAAAGCACCGAGAGCAATGAACGCGGTGAAAATTTCATTGAAATCCGGTTCATGGCATTCTCCTCAATCGACTACCGACAAAAACACACTCACTGGATCGAATTCGAGCTTCGCTTGTGAGCTTCGCAACAAATGCTTGGTCAAACAGCAATGCGGTATCGTCGTTCTTTGGTGGTTCGGTCCTCGCTTTAGGACAAACGACAATCACAAGATTCTCGCCCTGATTTGGCGGGACAAGCTCGAAACTAGAGGCAAAACTTTTTCTGACGCCCGCTTGTAAACTTATTTTACTGGCCTCGACGTCGGCCTGATCACTTAAAACTTTAAAGTCTTTGTCCGTGATCGCCCAATATGCGACGCCGTCTTCCGCGCTTAGAACGGTCGCTCCGACTTTATCGCCGTCGACCAAATTCGAATCCATCAGAAGGGGTAACACCTTTCCGGCACGCTCCCAGAAAACGGAAACCTGCACCGCGCCTTTGGGCGATAGCCGGTCACTGTCCTCTCTGAAAACTAAAACTGAAACGAAAATGGCGAGGCCTGCGACCGTCAATGCGCCTGCGAAACCTGCTGGTCTCAGTTGCATCGTGCTCCATGTCTGTCGAAATACCTCACTCGCGCGGGCAATAAGAGACGTCGACAGCGACACGGGTCGCGACGGCAACGTCAACGGTGGCAGATCGAGCTCCTTCAGCCGTTCAAACTCTTTGCGCTCTTCTGGCGTCCACGTTGTTTCATCGGCTTCAATGAGGCGCAGATGTTTGGAAAACATCGACTCATCCGACATTTTGCCTCCCTCTTATCTTTGCCAA
>JAXMMN010000136.1:0-2105 GCA_034366485.1 Bdellovibrionales bacterium | reverse complement strand
TTTAAGTGTCCTTGAAGATGATCGGTCTGCACCGTTCACAAGGTATCGACGTTTGGCAGACACGGTTGGAGATCTCGAGCTTCGCATCGAAATGGCACTGAAGCTTATTCGCGGATTAGAAATCGAAATCGAAAATGAATTAGAAAACGATTTAGACAATGAATTGTAAAATAAGATCCAAGGGGAGACATCGATGAAAAGCACTCAGACTAAGTTTCAATCAGGCGGTGCTGCAATTGCGGTTCCGGTCACCGGTAACCACCTTCGCAGCGAAAACCGAGAAGAACTTGCGGCGAATGCCCAACTCGATCTTCTGGCTCGCTTGACGGAGGCCTCTGCATTTATCCGCTCGGAAGCCGAGCAGATTAAAACGATTGGTTTAACCGATCGATCAGTAAGGCTGTTGCGAATTCTTGGTGAAGCGGTCGAAGAGCAACGTCTCGGTTTTGATACGGAGCAAATGAAGTGAAAATTCTTGTACTTCAACTAGCAAGACTTGGTGACGTCTTTCAGACGTGGCCAACGTTGCGGTCGTTAAGTCGCGCGGGCTGTGAAGTTCATCTTCTTGTTAGACCTCGCTTCAAAGCAGCTGCAAAGGGACTGAACGCTATTCATCAGGTTCACGAATTCAAAACAGACGAAGTCTTGGGGCCGGTATTGTCCCAAGGCAAACCTGGATTAGTAGGCTCGATGGCAGCGCTCGACCAATTGCTGTCGACACTCGATGCGCACAAGTTTGATCGAATCATCAACTTATCATTTTCGCCGCTTTCATCTTGGATCACATATGATCTTGAAATGAGATCATTCCTACGTGGTCAGGCTGTCATGAGCGTCGGGTACACCCGTCACGCAGACGGCTCACTCGCGATCCCAGACGATGCGTCCGCGTATTTTTTTGCACAGGTAGGATCTCGTAGTTCAGCGTTTCCGGGTGAGGCCTTGAACCGTATTCCACTTCCGCGTCTTTTTTCGACGATTGCCTCCGCAGCTGTCCCGTCCGCCGAGCTAAAGACAGAAGACTGGAGTGGTCCCGAAAAAGAGGTCCGATTGCCTGAGGCATTGATTCCTCGCGGAAGCTTCGTCGCCATTCACATCGGTGCAAGCACCGCAGAAAAAACTCTTGATGCGGCCAGCTGGTCAGAGATCATCCAGCGACTGCATGGTGCGTTGGGTGCAGACTTTGTTTTGCTTGGTTCTGTGGAAGAGCGTGCAAAGAGTGAAGAGATTTATCGACGTGTTCTCGAAACTGGGGTCCACGGAGGCATTTCGGCGCGGCACATTGCAAATGCGGTGGGATGCACCACGGTCGAGGAACTGTTTCCAATTTTGAAGCGTGCGTCCGTCTTGATTGCCGGTGACAGCGCCCTGATTCACGTTGCGTCCCTTGTCGGAACGAAAGTTTTAAATCTATCCTCGCGCTCGGTTTCGCATTGGGAAACTGGTCCACTTTCAAGCGGTAGTCGTATTGTCGTTTATGGTGGTGCGGCACCGACGGCTGATGTCGTCGTTCAAGAAGCTGTCGCGATGATCAATGGTGATTCAAAAACAGCGGCAGATCGTGTTGTTACCGGACCACTTGAAGAGATTTCGAATATCACCCGCGATGCGTACTCGGACTTTTTGTGGAGTTTTGTTTCAGGGCTTTATATGGGGACCGAATTTGCAGTTCCAAATGACACGAAGTTCGCGCATGCTGTCGAGCAATGGCTTGAGGTTTCGGATGTTGAGCTAAGTCAGCTAGACGCCTTGGCGACGATCTTCGGCCGAGCTGAGGACTACGAAGGAAAACGAGAGTCCGCAAAGACGATCGCTTCCGTTTTAGATAGAGTAGCCGATGTCGGAAATCTAATTGTCGATTCTGAACCACGACTTGCTCCTCTTGCTAGGTGGTTAAGCACGGAGAAATCACGGCTAGGTCCACAATCTCAAATTGATCTTGTGCAGAAGTACCGGGAAATCAATATACAATTGCGCACGGTACTTGCGCGAATGAAGGAAGCTGGGGAGGCGCATGATCGATTCGAACTGGGACTCTGACCAAGTCGCCTCGCAGTTTAATGAATGCGAGACGGTGCGTGATGTGATCACACATCTTGAAGCAC
>JAXMMN010000135.1:0-12783 GCA_034366485.1 Bdellovibrionales bacterium | reverse complement strand
TGCTTTTTCCGATGGAATTAGGAAATTTAATATCCGCAGAGTATTGAAATTTTTCGAGATCGAAACTGAATTCACCTTTCGACGTAAATGCTGGGATGCCTGCAATTGCACCGGAGGGACTTCGTCCAGCTTTAAGATTGTTTTGTACGATCAGGTTTTGCCCGTTGAATTCCCCACCACAGCGAATCACGAATTTCGGTGCCAGCTGCGACTCACACGGAAACGACCCTTGTGCAGAAAGCCAAACAGGAATCGGACCGATTCCCATGTTGGTGAGAAATTCATGTAGTTCAATGTCGGCCTTTAAGAGGCCAATGCGCATCAGCCACGGTGTGCGACCTTCGGGCGTGTTTTGTAAGCCTTCGCCGATTCGAATTTCGCGGAGCTCCACTTTTCCTGCACGGGCAACAGAGGTGACGCTCGGTATGAAGATCTGTTCGCCATCCCATTTTCCACTGGCTTCAATTTTGTCGAGATCTATGTATTGAACGTGATAACCGTCGGTGGATAATTTGAACGCGGCTGTCCAGGGTTGTGGCTTGCCGGTTTTTTCTAGCTTCGCCGTCAAACGCAAGCGACCTGACATTGGAGGCGTAGGTTCAGCGTCAGCGATAGATTTCTGCAGCCAATCGCGGGTCGATTTGACATCGAGATCCGTCGAGATGTCGAGAGCGCCGGTGGAGAATGCCATCCCCTCGGTGTCGCCGGAAAGATTTCCCTTTATATCAATGACCGACGAGCCACGACGAAGTTCAAGTTTCTCAATATTGATTTCTCGAGGGGTGAGACTGAGAGCCAACGATGGTGCGACTCGCAGGACTAAACCATGCGCCGAGCCTGGCTGGTTTGGTGATTGGTGTTGGCGGATGACGATGGAGCCAGCAGAAGCCGCGAGATCTACTTTCGGAAGTGATCGCACGCGGGTGCGATCCATTTGAAATTTTAAATTTTCAATTTCCAAAGAGAGCATTTCGTGTGGCACTTCGACGACGGCATTAATGTCCGAAAGAATGAACGTTCCAATTGGCACTTTGTCGAGAGCCTTAAATAGCCCCTCTAAGGGTTTACCGCCGCTGGCTTTGGGTTTCGGAACAACCACTTTGACGACCGTGCCAGACACCGCGACTTCATCGAGGGCCACTTCGCCGCGCACAATTTGCAGCATCGAAAGATCTGCTCGGACCTCTTGAATAGTGAGGGCGGAAAACAGCTTACCATTTTCCTTTTCAAACTCTTCTGTCGGCAAAATTCGAACGTCATTCAACGTAATGCCAAGCGGAATGAAGCGGAAGTCGACGGCGCCTGGCAATATGCGAACAGGGAGGTTTTCTCTCGAGAATTCGTCGATCGACACAAGTAACCAGGATTTTACTTTTGGAATCGTTTGCGAAAGTACCGTTCCGACAATGAACGCGGTCCCTGCCACAAGCATCGAGAAGACTACGAAGCGACGGGAAAGAAATCTTCGTGAAAGAAATCTGCGGCGAAAGGAGTCGGTTGGCTTTGGCGTTTTCGTCGGCGTCTTCGTCATGGAGCTTCCTCCACCCACTGTTGAAGAAGCGTGGTCGCCGAACGATAGGTGGGTCGCACTTTCGTGAGACTTCGCATCAATTCGATCGCGGTCACGGTGTCACCAAGACCCCATAGCGCACGCGACCTGGTATAGGTCAGCGCAAATGGTGATTCTGGATCGCCCGCATATTTAACTTCCAACTTCTCTACCTCTCCTAGTGCTGCAGCAAACTGTCGGCCCAGAATCATAGTTTCCAAAATCAGCCAGTCAATTCTCGAAGACATTCGTCTGTCTTCGAGAAGACGAATGACATCGTCGTACAATTCCATAAAGAGAAGCATCATTCCTAGATCGTACAGTTCTGGCTCTGTCGCTGTTTTTGCCATTGTTCGCGCGTGCTTCACAATAGGTTTCGCAGCTTCGCGCAATTCTGGAGAGAGTTTCGAATATTTTCTTTCGAGTTCAGATTTGGGTGGCGAATGCGACAGAGCGTTTTCGACAATTTCTTGCGCCTCTCGAAACTCAAAAAGGTCTTTTTGTCTTCGAAGCTGCGGATCATTCGGATCAAATGCCTGAATTTCGTCCAAGATGCGGCGCTCTTGGCTGATCAGGCGATTCACTCTCGCATACTCAAGTCGGCGCATCAAATCGGCGCGGCGTTCTTCGTGGGCGCGCAACGCGGTTTCAACGCGGCGGTTGCGAAGTTCCAGCGGGCGAGGATCATAGCTATCGAGGCCCGTGCTTTCAACGAGATCCATCATCAAATCCGTTTGAAAAAGCTCGGACTGTTCCGCGACGCCTTCAAAGATCGCATCGACTTCCATCGGCATTAACTTCGCATCTAGACGCGAAAGCGTTTCAATGAATGCCGACCAGGGTATCTGTGCATCTTTTTTCAACGATCTACGAATTTGATTGAGGAGGTGAGGAAGGAGCCCAGTGTGAATCATGAAACGAGAAATGCTGCGGATATCACCTTCTGAAAGAACGTTCGCATCCCAACGTTTTACCAACTGACTTGCAACAAGAGCAGGGTCGCCGCTTTCAATATAAAGCTGTCTTATTTCCGCTTCGATTTCCGTCGACACCCCTTTATTTTCAGCCATTTCCGCTAGGAAGGGGAGCTTTTCAATGACCCTTCTAGTCTATGGCCAGTGACAAAGGTCCTGAATGTGGTCCAAAGTCGAAACGAAAAAGCCGGCAAGATTTGCCGGCTTTTGCCAAGGACCTATTGATTTGCCGATCGCAAAAAAATATGGCTACTTGTTGGCGCGTTCGACGTTCTCGCCAGTGCGAGTGTCGATTTTCAAGGTGTCGCCTTCCACAATGTGCATTGGAACGTGAACGACATAGCCAGTTTCCAAAGTCGCCGGCTTTTGTGCGCCAGTAACGGTGTTCCCTTTGAAGCTTGGATCTGTTTTCACAACTTTAAGTGCGACCGAATTAGGAACGTCAACGCCGATAGTTTTGCCGTTGAAGAACATGATGACGCAGTCGAGGTTTTCGATGAGGAAATTTTTTGCGTCACCGACATCCGTATCGTTGAGTGAGACTTGTTCGAAATTCGTCTGATTCATGAAGTTGTAGCCGTTGTCATCTTTGTAGAGGAACTGCATTTCTTGTGTGTTGATATCGGGAACTTCGAATTTTTCCCCTTGTTTGAAGGTCCATTCACGGTTTTGTCCCGTGATTAGACTTCGCGCTTTCGCTCGCGTGAACTGGTTACCTTTTCCTGGTTTGACGTGTTGGAAGTCAGAAACCGCAAATGGTTCGCCGTCGACAAGAATTTTAAGGCCTTTTTTGAAATCTGAAAGCTGATACATCGATCCTCCGCGCGTTTTTTTCGACTTTAGATGTCGCCGATTCTGGTTCGACGGTCAATCACTCGAATTGGCAGAGCCAGTAACTTTGGACCGATTGACCTTCTTCAGCAGTTTTTTAATTTTTTCTTTTTTCAACTCGGCCGGGTCTTCGGCCTCTGTTGAGTGTTGATTTGAATCGGTGGTCGCAAGGCGTTGAATTTCTTCTGGTCTCAGGCCCATGCGCTTTCCAAGAAGCATCAGTCGATGTTCAAGATCGGGGCGGGGCCCAAGGGACCTGATTGAGCGGCCGATTTGTGCGAAGGCGCCTTCGATGTCGTTGCGGACAGTTAAGGCATCTGCAATTGAAATCGCGCGATGGGCTTCGCGGTCGGCGCGGGTTGGGTCTTTTTGGACCCTAAGGGCGGTTTGAGAATCGTGTGCGTCCAGCGGGGTGTCCTCGTCTTGAGACCATTCGAAATTTTCATCTTCAAACTCGTCCGCAGTGAGGAATTCCCACTTGCGAACCATTTTCTGGGCACGTTCGTGCAGAGGATTCAGAAACAAAACCATTTTAAACGCATTCAAGGCATCTTTAGGCCGACGCAACTCCAGCAGCGTTTCGCCCAAAAGCAAAAAAGCCAAAATGTTATCAGGTGAAAGTTCGGCCGATTTTTGCAGTTGATCAACGGCATCGGCATAGGCCTTTTTTGCTATGAGAACTCTCGCGTAGGCGATGCGTCCAGCAGCAAAATCGGGATGCAGGCGCACGCCGCGGCTGGCGATTTCAAAGGCCTCTTCAATCAGATCTAAACGGCGATAGGCTTCTGCGAGAGGTGCAAACACGCGAGAGCTTGGATTGCGTTCGTATTCCAATTGGCAACGCTCGATGAACTCCGCGTTCGGAAGCCCCGACGCCGTCGATTTTCCATCTTGCTTTCCAGTCTCTATAGCCATCGTGTTCATTGTTGCACTGCGGCTGTGCAGCTTCAAGCCTTGCTCGTCGGACAGCTTGATTGCTTTGATGAAAAAATGGCTAAGCGATCTAGAAACCTATCTACAGTGACGATTTTTGGTGTCGATCCAGGAACTCGTCGACTGGGTTTCGGTTGGATCGAAGTTGATGCCAGGTCCCCGGAAACGGTTATTGCGCGCGGCTGTGGAGTTATCGAGCCCGATCCCAAGGGGGCCTTGGCTTCGCGACTTGCGTCGATCTTAAGTGAGCTTCAGATGGTTTTTGCGGAGCGTCAGCCGGATCGTGTTGTCGTCGAAAAAGTATTTCTCGGAAAAAGTGTCACGTCCGCTTTTATTTTGGGGGAGTCGCGCGGCGTGGTCCTGGCCGTTGCCGCCTCTCATGGCGCCGAAATTTTTGAAACATCCGCCAAGACTGCCAAAAAAAGCGTCACTGGACGTGGCAATGCCGAAAAAACAGAAGTCCGCCTGATCTTGGACCGAGTTCTGGGACTTGGCGGCGAGCTTGAGACTTTGCCTCTCGATGCAAGCGATGGACTTGCGCTTGCCTATCAAGGGTGGCGAGACTACGTCCTCGAACGTCGAACAGGTGAGGTCCAGATATGATCGGCCAATTATGATCGGAAAAATTCGTGGAATCGTTGAAGATCGCGACGCGGAAACTTGTCTCGTTGACGTTGCGGGCGTGGGATATGAACTGACGTGTTCTGTGCCGACATTGGACGAAGCGGCGCTCGGTCAAAAAGCGGTATTCTATGTCTACACGCACGTGCGTGAAGACCAGATCGCTCTGTTTGGTTTTTCTAGCAAACTGGAGAAAGAGCTTTTTCTTTCCCTGCTATCTGTGAACGGCGTGGGCCCTAAGATGGCGATCAAAATTTTGTCTTCAACATCCATGGGTGAGCTCGCTCGCGCCATCGAATCGGGAGATGTGAAATCCCTTTCGCAGTTGCCAAAGGTTGGTAAAAAAACGGCGGAACAGCTGGTGATCACGCTGAAGGGAAAAGTCACAGGCTTTCTAGAGCGCGGATTCATTGCTTCGAATCAAGCCTCGTCAGGCGGAAGAGTGACGGCAGGAGGCGCGATGCCGCTCGAGGGGCAAGCTTCAATCCTTCACGAAATCTCAAGTGCTCTTTTGAATCTTGGATTTCGAACACCGGAAATTGAACGTGTCATGACAGCTCTTGAAACTCGTGACGAGCAGCCGTTGACGTTGGAAGACGGCGTGCGATTTGCGCTTCAGACACTAGGGGGAATGCGATAATGGAAGTCCTGAAAAAGACGAAGTCGCTGACCAAACAAATTTCGCAAACCACGGCGGCAATGCCTATTGATCGAAATCCCGTTCTTCAGGCGACACCCCAGACGGGGGAGACGTGGGAGAACACCCTGCGTCCTCGTCGCTTCGATGAATTTCCGGGGCAGCACAAGACGAAAGAGAAAATTGCGGTCTTCGTTGAGGCTGCAAAAAAGCGTGGCGAGCCACTTGATCACATTCTTTTAAGTGGACCGCCGGGCCTAGGGAAGACAACGCTTGCCCACATCATCGCCGATACGATGGGAGTCGAATGTAAAACGACTTCAGGTCCGGCTCTTGATCGAAAAGGTGAAATCGCCGCGATCTTAACAGGGCTTCGTCCTGGTACAGTTTTGTTCATCGATGAAATTCACCGATTGAACCGCACCATTGAAGAGTATCTTTATAGCGCGATGGAAGATTACTACATCGACATCGTCACAGGCGAAGGGCTTGGAGCGCGCTCGATGAAGTTCCAACTTGCGCCGTTTACATTGATTGGTGCGACGACACGCGCCGGCCTTGTGAATGCGCCACTTCGCGATCGTTTTGGCATTGTTGAACGACTCCAGTTTTATTCGAAGCAAGACCTAGTCGAAATCCTCACACGCTCGGCTCAGATTTTGGCGATCAAAATCACACCCGAGGGCGCGATGGAAGTGGCAAGAAGATCGCGAGGCACGCCGCGGATTGCGAACCGCCTGCTGAAGCGGGTTCGCGACTTTGCGGAAGTTCGTGGACGTGGAGTCATTGATGAAGAGGCGGCCAGAGCAGCGCTGGATATGTTAGAAGTCGACGAGCTTGGCCTCGACGATATGGACCGTCGCATCTTGGGTTTGATTCACGAAAAATTTGCCGGTGGACCTGTCGGAATTGAAACTTTGTCGGCGGCTCTCTCTGAGGAAAAAGACACACTCGAAGAAGTTTACGAGCCCTTTTTAATTCAAGAGGGATTGGTGCAGAAAACTCCTCGCGGTCGCATGATCACGGATTTGGCGCGCGCGCACTTGGGCGTTTTGTAGGCGGAAGATCGGTTGTTCTACCGGGCGCCGCTACAGCTGTAAGCGGTTTTTGAAAAGTAAGCGCGGTCGCCTTCTGGATCGGCCGCTTCGCATTCTTTAAAATAGAACATGAAGTCGTTGGCTGGCCGAACTTTCTGGGGCTTTCCAAAGTTGAACGAGTCGATGACTCCGTAGGCGGCCGGGTGAGCTCGCGCGTTTTTGCCGACGTTTTCGGGAACGGTGGACGTACGCATTTCATCGGACGAAGAGCAGCCCAAGATCGAACCGGAAAAAATGCCGACTCCTAAAAAGGCGGCACAGAAATAGGGAGTCCATCCAGCCAAGCGCATTGTCTTTATTTTGCCGCAACCGATGTTTCTTTGCATCTATCGAAGCCGAGGACTCGACTTTTATGCGACACTCGACGTGCTTTTTGACCGCTGGTGCGACCCACTGTTGGACCCAAGGTCATGTTAAAGTGGCGCCTAACTTTTTTGGCTTTTCTTATTATTTTCAGTGGCTTGCGCAATTTTATGTGCCGACACCTCGAACGAGAAAAGGAACCGACTTGAGAATTCGATTTGCTTGGCGCAAGGTTTGTATAGACACGGTTGTAGAGACAGGTTTCGAAACGATCACACCGAGGACCGGCACCCATGTATCTACAGCGAACAATTCGGAAACGCGTCACGGTCGATGGCATCGGTCTTCACAAAGGGCAGCCGGCTTCGCTTTCTTTTCGGCCGGCACCGCCGGATACGGGAATTCACGTTGTTCGCGTCGACCTTCCGGGTTCGCCGTCGATTCCGGTCAAGGCTGAAAACATTCAAGCCACTTCACTTGCGACGACCTTGGGCGGTCCAGCATTTTCAGTTTCAACGGTTGAGCACTGTCTTTCTGCGTTGGCAGCTTTTCGTATCGACAATCTATTTATTGAACTCTCTGGCCCTGAAATCCCGATTGGCGATGGCTCGGCCAAGGTTTTTATGGAAGCCCTTTTGGCGGCAGGCTTTGCTGAGCAAGAAGAGCCACGTCGGTATTTGTACATCACAGAACCAGTTTTTTACGGTGAAGGTGATAAGCACGCCTACGTCGTTCCTTACTCGGGCCTTCGCGTGACATGCACAATCGATTTTCCGAATGCGTGCATTGGCCGAAGCCGGATGGATCTCGATATCAACGAAACTAGTTTTGCTCGCGAAGTCGCACCGGCTCGAACATTTGGATTCCTGAAAGATGTGGAAGCCATGCGCTCGAGAGGTTTGGCCTTGGGTGGAAGCCTGGACAACGCGATTGTGATTGGCGACGATGGCGTCATCAATCCCGATGGCCTCCGTTTTCAAGATGAATTCGTGCGCCACAAGGTTCTTGACGCACTAGGAGATTTGGTGACCTTGGGGCGCCCGCTTCTTGGGCACGTCGTCCTGTTTAAGGCTGGCCACGATATCATGAGTAAACTCGTTAAAAAGATCCTCGCCTCACCAGACCGAACGAAATCCATTGAGCTTGGTGGAGCATGGTCGACTCAGGTCGCATCCTCGATTGCAGGGCTCAGCCGTTCGGGCGTTTAAACTTCTGAATCTCACTTGCCTCTCTGAGCGCCTTCGGCTCTAATCGGCGCGCGCGCCTTGCCTAGGGGAATCGCGCAAAAGGGGATGAAATGGGAAAACGCATCGTCATTGGTGTTCCGAAGGAAATTAAAATTTCTGAAAACCGCGTGGGTTTGACAGAAGCGGGCGTGAAGCAGCTCGTGTTGGAAGGTCACACACTTCTCGTTGAAAAAGACGCTGGAGTCGGAAGCCGCATTACAAACGAAGACTATATTCGTGCAGGCGCGAAGATCGTCGATTCGGCAAAAGACATTTATGGTCAAGCCGACATGGTCATGAAAGTGAAAGAACCACTTCCAGACGAGTACGGACTTCTTCGCGAAAATCAAATTTTGTACACTTATCTTCACTTGGCCGCTGAAGCGAAACTCACAAAGGTTCTCTGTGAACGCCGCGTGAAATCGATTGCCTATGAAACGATCCAGTTGGAAGACGGTTCGCTTCCGCTACTGACGCCAATGTCGGAAGTTGCCGGTCGAATGGCAACTCAGATTGGTGCTTACTATCTTCAAAAAGATCACGGTGGAAAAGGGATTCTCCTTGGCGGAGTCACTGGTGTAAATCGTGGTAAAGTCACGATTATCGGTGGTGGAGTCGTTGGAATCAACGCTGCCAAAATGGCGGTCGGCCTTGGTGCTGAAGTTACAATTCTCGATGTGAACCACAAGCGCCTTGAATATCTTGATGATGTTTTCCAAGGGCGTTTGACAACACTTCACTCAAATACCGCGAATATTGAAGCAAGTGTGATTAACTCTGACCTCGTTGTCGGTGGTGTTTTGGTCACGGGCTGGAAAGCGCCAGTTCTTGTTACAAAGTCGATGATCGAACGCATGCAGCCAGGCTCTGTCGTGGTTGATGTTGCGGTTGACCAAGGCGGCTGTATCGAAACTTGTCGTCCAACGTCGCACCAGAGTCCAACGTACGAAGTGAGCGGCGTCATTCATTACTGTGTACCGAACATGCCAGGTGTTGTAGCGCGCACGTCGACGTATGCTTTGACGAATGCGACTTTCAAATACGCTTCGATGCTTGCAGCATTGGGTGTTGAAGATGCAATTGCAAAAGACAAAGCCCTCTTCAAAGGTCTGAACGTCTACGGCGGCAGTGTTTGTTATGAGCCCGTCGCTCGATCGCTTGATATGGAATACAAACCTTACCGCGTTTGATTTTTTTAACGTCGGATTGAGACAGAACGGCCGCTGGTGACAGCGGCCGTTTTTTTACGTTCAAAACCTGATGGGCCGCGGTGGCGATTGCAAGTGATACGGCTGCGGCCGTCCAAATGGGCCACGTCGTTTGGTTTTTTCGTTCCCAGCGACTGAGTCGCTGATCGCGAGAGATCAGAGCGAGAGCCATTGTGATAAGCGCACAATAGGTGAGTGCCGTCCAACGGGTCGAACCAGGAAGTGCCGGAGCAGCCGGAGGAAGCCATCCAGCGAACGAGTGGATGATCCATTCGGTGGCGTGCCAGATCCATGGAAAAACCTCGTTAAGCCCTAAAAGGTAAGTAAAAAGTGCGGCGGGAATTAACACTGCTCCTAGTAGCGGAGCGAGAATCACATTGGTGAGTGTCGCGATGGGATGGGGCAATCCAAACGGCAGCAGGAAAGGCAGGAGGGCCCACCAAAGATAAGTTTGTAGAGTGACGGCCAAGAGCAAGGGGTGTTCGTAGTGTCGTTCGCTTGCGCTCTCTACAACAACGGACGCGAAAAACGAAAGTCCGAGGGAGATCATATCACTTTCGTCTGAAACCGCGGGAAGCGCCAACCAAGTTGTGACGAAGCTTCCCTCGGTTGTCTGCCAACCATACTTTTTCAATGCAGGTCTTAAGATATGGTCCAACCATGCGCGAAGCACGGGAGGTTCAAATTGATTTGCGAGCGCGAGAAGAGTGATCGCGATAAAAACCAAAACCTTCGCAACCCGAACAGTGGTCGTGAGGCGGGTGACCGAAAGTTTCAAGAGGGATGGAAGCAGAAGCAGAAATGCCAACAATGACTTCGCAAGAATGGTGAGGTGCCCGCCCGACACGACAAGGATGTGGATCAGTCCAAGATCTTTCCAGTTCTTGAGACTTTCTGAGGGCTTTAAATTTCTTCCACAGACCAATGCCTGATGAACCTCTCTGATTTCATTTCGGGCTTCTTTTCTGACATCGCCGGAATTTGAAAGCGGAGTGTATTTCAAGCACTGCTGATGTATTGGGCGCGTGAATTTTGCTCTCCAAGACGGCAACGAACTGTGCAGGACCAAAGTTAGAATTGAAAGTGCAATTGCCAATCGAATCATTTCAACGAGTTACAGCAATTTCTAAACTCGACTGAGTTGGAATTTAGAATGTCAGACTGTGACAGTATTTCGAATTTCGGATTTAAGGAAAAAAACAGAATCTCGTCAGAGTCTGTTTATTTCGGTATTTCTTTAGTCGAAACAGTAGCTTATGGGATGTATAAACTGTCAGCAATTCGCTGAAACCCTTATCCAGTCACGGGTCCGAGGTCCGAGGAGGCCAGTGATCCACAAACCATGTGGATAAGTACCTCGGCCGAGTTGAAAACTGCGTAACAGTGCAGTTGAAAATGCGGCTGTGCGAGGCCGGTTCTTCGCGACAGATCACACGAGAGCGAGGATTCTTTGGGACATTCGTGCGTTTGTACCTAGACCCTTGTTCTTCCTAGCTTTTCATTGTCGGCGACGCTCCTTACCATAGAGGGAGTATGACAAAACATGGATGTTTTTCTTTGGTTCGTTCGAATGTCGAAAACTCGCTAAAAAATGCGACTCGTCAAAAGCCGTCAGGTCTGTTGATAAATGTCGCTCTTGTGTCGCTGGCGCTCGTCTTTCTGACGACGGGCTGTGCAAACGCGCCAAAAGGACGCGTTCGAATTGAGCAGCGACTTTCGAAGGAAGAGATCCTTGAGCGCAAACTTCGCCGAATGCAATCAAAGATCGAGACGTTGCGTGAGAGAAACCTCATTTTAAAATCGAGAATTAAAATGATTTCTCGTAGCGGCGGCGTGGAGCCGCTCGGCGCGAAAGAGGGCCTCAATGGGTTCGACAATGGAGTTGTGCTCGACGTACCGATTGATACACGACGTGAGCCAGCGGCTCAGCTGAACCGTGAGCCCGCAGCTCAGTTGGGTCGTGATCCTGCAGCTCAGTTGGGCCGTGAGCCTGCAGCTCAACCAGCACGTATGAAAAATAGCGGTCGTGAAGAGGTTTTGAACAAAATCGATTTGCGCCCTGAAAGTCGAAAGGCCGAGCGTCCCCGAAAGATCGCGGCACTTCCTCGGCGCCTTCCACAGAAGCATGCTGGCGCCGTAGGCGGTTCGGCAGCGGCCGTTCCGGACTCAGCGCGAGGGGAGCAAGCGGATCGTGCCTTGGTTCGAACGATTGTCGCATTGCTAAAGGAACAGGATTTCGCCGAGGCCGAACGAACAGCCACGCTCCTGGAAAAGTCCTACCCCGATTCTTCGGCATTGGCCGAAGCAAAATTTCAAATCGGACTTGCGTACTTTCGGGCTCGCACCAAAGTGGCGGGTGCCCTTCAGAAGGCTGATGGCTTTTTCGCCGAGAGTCTTACCCATACCTCCGGTCATATTCGTGTAAAGGCCGGGGCTTCGCTGATGCGAGGGATCATCGCCAAGCGAATTGGTCTTCCAAGCGGCGATTCTCGGAATTTAGAAATTGCGACAAGAAATTTTAAATATGTGATCTCGACGTTTCCTAAAACGAGCGAAGCTCGTCGCGCACGAGCCGAACTTTCGGCATTAAATCGGAGAGTGAAATGAAGAAAGTGAACCGCAGAGATCTTCGGCTCCCATTTGCTGTTATGGCTTTGATCGTGAGCGTGAGTATTTATCAATCGGGATTTGCACAAGACTTTGAAGACACTATCGAGTCCGAGTTGGATTCGCTCTCGTCCACGGGCACGGGCGAAGAGGAGTTTGGTGAAGAAGTCTTGAATTCTGCGAAACCTACTCCCAAGCCGACCCCAAATGGTAAAGACCTGAAAAATGCACAGAAACCGCTTTTGAACGCAGAGGATCTAGTAAACGAAGAACCACTTCTCGATGAAGGTGCCATTGGCGGGCTGGAGGACGAAGGGATCTTGCCGCTTGAGACCTCGACAGAGCCACCGGCAAAATCGAACACTCGTCTAGAAGAAGGTGAAGAGCCATTGAATCCCTTCGGTGACGAAGAAGTTAAAACAGAACCGAAGGCACCGAAAAAAGCCGCAGCTCCTGTTAAGCGTCCGGAGCCTCAGCCACAAGCTCAAGAGGAGCAGTTCACATCGTCCATCGCACCTGGAAGTGACGAGCCAAATTCGAGTTTCGAGTCGCGGTTGGCTGAAATTTTCAATCAGCATGGAGCCCCCGTGAGCGACGAGAAGTGGTCAGAACTCATTGGCACTCGCGCGACCGAATCTTACTCGGTGCAAGCCGGGGATACACTTTGGGATTTAAGCCAGACGCTCTTTGCTGACGGATTCTATTGGTCTCGCTTGTGGGCAGAAAACCCTGAAATTCAGAACCCGCACAAAATTGCGAAGGGACAAGCCATTCGCTTCATTGGTGGGACTGAGGCT
>JAXMMN010000134.1:0-1070 GCA_034366485.1 Bdellovibrionales bacterium | reverse complement strand
CTCCACTTGGGTCGACATTTGTGGCGATGAGAGATCAACGACATGGATCAAGATATCGGCATCTGCCGACTCTTCAAGTGTCGCTTTGAAGGCTTCGATCAGATTTGTCGGTAGCTTTCGAATAAAACCGACCGTATCGGTAACGACGGCGGGAGGTGCATCTGGAAGGAAGACCTTTCTCGTCGTCGGGTCGAGTGTCGCGAAAAGAAGGTCTTTCGCTAGGACGTTCGATTGCGTGAGACAATTGATCAACGTCGACTTTCCAGAGTTCGTGTAGCCAATCAACGCGAAACTTGGAATTCGGTTTCGCCGCCGAGAAGCGCGATGTTGTGCGCGGTGAGAACTTACATTCTCTAGCTGTTTTTTGATTTGCTTTACGCGTTCGCGAATTCGCCGACGATCCATTTCAAGAGCTGATTCGCCAGGGCCTCTTGTTCCAATCCCGCCGCCTTGACGAGAGAGCGATCCCATCCAGGCATCAACCATTCGCGGAAGTTGATCGAGCATTTGGGCAAGCTCAACTTGAAGCTTTCCTTCGTAAGTTTGTGCGCGCTGGGCGAAGATATCCAAAATAACTTGGCTTCGATCGACGACTCGAACTTTCCATTCGGATTCCAAGTTTCGAATTTGGACACCGGACAAGTGGCGATCGACGGCGACAACGGACGCCTGTGATTCGCGAACGAGTTCGGCGATCTCTTGGACCTTGCCGGAACCAATGAGGGTAGCGGAATTAAACTGCGGCAAAACTTGTGTGACAGAACCGACGACTTCGCCGCCCGCAGAGGTTGCGAGTTCTTCAAGCTCAATCAGGCTCTCTTTTAATTCGATGAAGTTTTCAGTTTTAAGTCCGATGCCGACGCAGACAATGCGTTCTTTTGGTTTAAGAAGAGTCTTTCCGGATTCCCAGCGCTGGGAAAGAGGAGCGGTTGAGACCTTTTTGTCGCTATCTCGTTTGTCATTGTCACGTTTTCCGATGGCAGGACCCCCTCCTTAGATTGTGAGGGGCATTTTCGCCAGATTCAAGACTTTCGATGGTCCGGCGAAAAAACTATAGAAAACATAGGTTT
>JAXMMN010000133.1:0-2740 GCA_034366485.1 Bdellovibrionales bacterium | reverse complement strand
AGATTCCGAAGCGCTCGCGCGAAGAATCGATACTAATAGGTAATCGTCACAATCTTGTGACGATTGTTAGCGTGACCGTGGGTCCTGTAGAGAGAGTGAACAAACGCGGACCGCTTTCCGCCATGCAGATGACCCGCGAGCACTAAGGAATAAATCTTTCGAAAACTGTCTAATCTATTCTCAATGATTTCAAAGATTTAGACTTAAGGATTGAGCGTCAGAGTCCGATCTGTTCAACGTGTCATGCATCGTAGGCAGAGGAGATGGAATGAAAAACTTCGACCAGAAATTTAATGCAGGTTTGCTCGTGGCCTCTTTGGCGATGACCATCACTGCGTGCTCGCCCGGCTTCGAATCGGCGAAATCCGTTTGTACTGGGTCAGCTTCTTCTTGCGCCAATGGCTCCCTCGGCGGCGGAGGCGGAAACGGCGGCGGAACGCAGACCGGTTGGGAAGCGATCAACGTCGATGGCTCGATCAACGGCGGCCGCTTCGATCGCACAAAAGTTGTAGACATCGATAAGGCAACGAAGATGCTCGTCCTTCGCATGCCCTTCATCGCTGGAATTCAAATCGGCGTTCAAGTACCGACTCCGATCCCCGAACTCCCTGGTGCAACGATTGGCATCGAAGGCAATGCAGACGGTTCGAGCGCACTTGTTTTAAGAATTCCTCTGGACAAGGTACTTCGGGGCGTCGATTTCCTACCAAAGGGCCGCCTGCCAAATGGAGACGCGCTGCCAGCCATCCCAGAGGGCGAACTTCCATCCCTGGGTCTATCGTTCAACAACCAACGTGACATTAAAGGTGCGCTCTACCTGAGCCCGACGGTCGTTGGACTCTTTATCAACACGAAGTTTGATCCCTTTATCCGCCTCACTTTGCCGATTCGGGACCAGGCGAGAACAAGAACGTTTGGTTACTTCACGTCGATCCCTGCAAAACCAGGCTTTGACGGTGGGTTTTTCCTATCGTTCGCTCTCCCCGACGATCTCGCTCGAGCCATCGACGACCTGCTCTAATCCCTCTGTGCAGTACCATAAATGGATGTCCGGGCTGCTCCAAGGCAGCCCGTATATACCGGGTTTCGGCCGCAAAGCATGAATTTCCCACTCACTTCAGTTCAAAAAACGCCATCGAACCGCGTCGTATGATGAAATTCGTTAAAAACCAGTCTGCCGTTGCACACAGATGGTTGCCATCTAGGCCCTCCTTCATTCAAACTTGTCAGCATCGACTCGGGGGAGATTAAAAATGGCGAAGAAAAAATCAGCAAAAAAAGCGACGAAGAAAGCGGCTAAACCCGCAAAAAAAGCGACCAAAAAAGCGGCCGGAAAGTCCGCTAAAAAGGCGACAAAGAAAGCGGCAAAGCCCGCTAAAAAAACGGCGAAAAAAGCTCCGGCAAAAAAGGCGACGAAAAAAGCCGCTCCAAAGCCAGTAGCTAAAAAAGCCACTGCAAAAAAAGCAGCTAAGCCAGCAGCGAAGAAAGCTCCGGCAATCAAAAAACTTCCACCAGTAGCACCTGCCGCTTCTTACAGCGAGTCAGATGAACTCGACATGGACTCTGCTCTTGATCTCGAAGACGCCGGAATGGGCGAAGACGAGATGGATGAGAACGACGGTCCAGTAAAAGCTGTGACGGATGAAGAAGCCGACGATTTCGACGACGAAGACGACGATACAGTCGCAGGCGGCGGATTCGGTACAGATGACGACGAAGAAGACGACGACGAAGGTTACGTCTAAGCCGCGCAACTGCACGGTCGAAAGCTTCTGAAGTGCTCGCACGAAGAAGCAATACTAGTAAAGGTCGAGAGCTCGCGGTTCTCGGCCTTTTTTATTTTTAGAGTCCTAGAACCCGAGCGTGACCAGGTCTGACATACTGATCTTCAAGAAGAGCCATCAGATCAAGTGGCCACCAGATTCTCGGCCAATTCATTTCCTGGGAGTCATAGTTCCCGTTGGCCTGCGCCGCACCCTTAAGAAAAAAACCGAGATCACGCCCGATGGAGTAGGCAGGCTGATGAAGGCGATATTCTGGAAATCCCTTTTCAAACGCGTCGATTGAAACCGTTGCGCAATTCACATCCACCGCGTGGAAGGTTTTGTAGTTTGCAACGTAGGCGTCGAAGCTTGAGTTCGAAAGCTGAAGCGGAGCTCCCTTTGTCATGGCAGCGAAGTAATCCAGAATTCGAGCGCTTCGCTGAGGAGTAGATGTAAACTGATAACGCTTTGTCGTTCCACCATCTTTGAGATGGAGGTTCCGATAGGTTGAGTACTTCCCCTTTTTCCAGACTCGCAAAATCGGCTCGCCCTCGGACGCATCTCTTTTGCCCCACATACGACCGTACCGACCGAAATCAAAAATCAAGTCTTGTTTACCAGTGACCACTCGCAAAGAAACGTGGCCCCACTTGCGGGTTTCTTCCGTTCGATCGCCAATGAGGAATTCGACATACTCTTGAGCGCTGGCCGTTGCACGGAGAGAAATCAACGTAAGAGCAACTAGCAGCGTTTGAATCAAAGTCCCTGTAATCGTCCGGAACGTCTGCACTCGTAATAATGAATTCACAGTCACATTCCTAAAGCGTGGTTTTGCTTTTTCACTGATTGCAAGTTAATGCACCGATCATTGTGTCTCTTTTGGCCTCATCAAAACGTTGGACGCCCTGGGCAGTCACACTGAACTTGACGACCGGAACCAAACTTTGCTGTCTAGTTACAACCGACTTTACAGTCGA
>JAXMMN010000132.1:0-2955 GCA_034366485.1 Bdellovibrionales bacterium | reverse complement strand
ATCCTCAAGGTAAAGGCTTCTCGCAAAGGCTTCGGGTGCCCAGTGGCCGATGTTTGCCGGCATTTCAATTTTTTCCGGAAGACCGACTGTTGACATTCCGATGCTCCAGCAAATGGTTGCAACAAATCGGCTCATCATTCGGACTTCACTTAAAAGATCCGGTAAAGCAAGACCTTCGACCCGGTCCCGATGACGACGCTGCTCTTCCATCACTGCGTTGCCGACCAATTGCGAATAGTCTTTTGGTAGCCAAAAGAGACGATCTGGATCCGCTTTCAGTGCGGGCTCCGTTTTCTCCAGTGCAGCTTCACGAAGCACGGTGAGCCATCCAAGAGACGAGGCGACCTTTTCTCTAATGACTTCGAAATCACGTTTCAACACCACATCATGACTACCAAACGGACTTTTCTCGAACCCAAACGCAAAAGAGGGACTACTCGGAAGCTCGAGCTCCGCGCTAACAAATGCAATATCGATGTATTTTTGAAGATGCTCGCCCATCTTCGGTTCGGCTTTCAACGTTTTCTGTGCACACGCATTCGCTTGTTCGAGATCTCCTAGGCTCATGGCGATAAGGCCGGCATTGAAGGCAAAGTCTGCTCGCTCGGGTGCAAGCAAGAGAGTGCTCTTTATTAAAAGTTGGGCGAGGCGGTGACAGCCGTGTATGTCGAAATAGATAGCTGCTTGCTGCAACATTTTTTCTGGCGCTGCGCCTCGAATGATTTGATCAAGGTACATCAATAGGTACACCGCACTGGATCGTTCGACATCGTCACCGTTGAACGGCATGCGTGACCAAATTTTTCCGCACGAAGACGCATCTTCATAGGCCGCACCAAATGACAGTGGCAGTGTGTAGGCGCGTAAAAATGCCCACAGGTGGCCACGATTTTCAAATTCACTTGCAGCTCGAATTTGACAGAACAGCGCGAGAGCAAATTTTCGTTCAGCGGCATATGACTCGGCTTTGTTGATCAATGTCTCGAATGTCCAGCTCTCACGATCGTCAAAGTCGAGAAGCTTGGCTTCAATAAGTTCCGACGCCGTGAACTCCGCTCCAAAGTCGAATTGAAACTTCGCGATTTGCGATTGAAAGTTCCAGCGACCCGTTTGGCGAGGACCACGAACTTCGCCTTCACCTGTCCATTCCCCGACAAACGCAAAGTAGCCTGGTTGAAATTCACGTTTGCGCGTCCCACACTCTTCACCAAATTCAAATTTATTTTCTTCGACGACCGACCCGGTTTCTGGATCAAAAATCTTTTCACTTCCGTGTTTCTTGTCGCGCTCGAAACCTGTTTCCTGAACAAGTTTACCTGCTGTATTCCAGTACCGCCAAAGCCCTTGCTTCATGGGCTTCGAGGTATCGGTCTCTCTGTAAAGTTCGCCGTGCTCCCAAAGTTTTAAACTTGGGCTATAGTGACTGGCTTCGGGAATCCCGCTGGGACGAACGGGCATTTCATCGCCATTCGGCAAAAGCTCTGCGCCGGTCTCGCAAAAAAAAGTCTGTTTACAAATCTGCCCGGAGTTGTAAGAAAAAACGACTTTGTGTACACGTTCGTCGACGCGAGGAAAGTTCTCGGTCGTCTTGTCGACCGAGCGAAAATAGATGCGGTCGCCGATAATTGTGCCATTGTCGAAAGCTCCACGTTGAGAAATCTGTCCATTTTCGTGGTAGCGAAGAAAAACGCCGTGGGCGGTGCCGTTGATGAAGTGGCATTGATTGACCAGTGTTCCGTCAGCACGCCAATACGTGAACGGTCCTTGCTTCGCGCCGTTTTCATCGACGTAACCGAGTTCCCATTCTTGATCTGCTTCGTGCCAGCGTGCCGATTGCGGAACTGTGTGTGGCCGATCGAAATGAGATTTTTCAGCTGTCATGGTTTTTCCTCCGAAGATCTTCATCGGAGTTTTGAAAACGCGACTTCAAGAAATCGAGGTCAGTTTTAGTCGTGAAAGCCTTGCGTTAAGGTCTTTGGTCGAAAATTGCCGTTTCGTTTTGAACCAGCTACCTGACTGTCGATTCTGCTTTGACGATAAGTACGTGGGCTTTGTTGTACGTCTGCGGGGAATACTCTGCAGATGAAAGCACAATCGAAATTCCTTTTTCATCAAAACGTAAGCCCACGTTCGCGTTGAAAACAGGCTCGTTCTCGCTTCCTGCGCTTAGGATTGGTGTCAGATCCGTTAGCCATCGCATCGTATCTTGATCGGTGTGAAACTGCCATGAGCCCAATTGAAACTTAAGATGCTCTTGATACTGCGAGATTCTAGAAATCAGCTGATGGTCTCGCGACCGTTTGCCTATCAGGTCTTCGATTGCAGTCGTGTCTGGTACAGGAAAAAGTTCAGCCGTTCCATCGGGCAAAATTCGAAGGACTTTCCGTTTTTTTCGCCACGGAATAATTTTCGAAACAAAACTAACTGTCAGAAAAAGTGCGCCGAAAAAAATGATGACAATAGCTATTGTGGCGAGGAAGCCGAGAGAATCGCTACCATCCAATAAGTCGCTGAAAAAAAAGAAAAGCATTCCGGATCCGACAATTGAGACCACAGCCACGACAGTACCAATGAGAATTCGCGCAACACTTCTTGCTCCCTCGATCGTCATCTCCTCGAGAAGAATAATCGGCTTTGACAGCAGCAGTTCAGCATTGTGGACGGTCATAATTATGCGAGATCGCCTTTGGGTCCGTTTCGCACATAGGTCACAAAATCGTACGATGGAAGATCGTTGGTCTCACTATCGGCGCCGGAACGTCTTTCGGCTTCTTCGAAGTCACCGTCGTGCCATCGTGGAAAATGCGCGGACTGCTGACTGTCATCGACGTCGACTTCGATTCCCACTTCAGTGAGATAGATTTTATCCGTGACGGGTAGCAAGGCGGAATAAATTTCGCCGCCGCCGATATTGAAAACTTCCTCGCCCCATTTTGCGTCGGAGGTGATCAAGTT
>JAXMMN010000131.1:0-3844 GCA_034366485.1 Bdellovibrionales bacterium | reverse complement strand
CTAGTCGGGAACCGCGGTGCAGTGACGCTCAATTGAGAGTCAAACTTTGTGTCAGCAATTGAGAGATCTTGGCTTGTCGATGGACTCGAAAGCGAGATGTCTTTGATCGATGCACTTTTGAATTCGAAATAGTTGAGGACGTCGAAGAATGATTTTCCAGCACGAAGATCGTCGACAACTTCTTCAAATGGGAATCGCGCGTGCGCGGCAACCATTTTCCAAGTACGTTGTTCTGGCAAATAGCTTCGGAAAATCGGTTTATCCAAAGTGATTGTAAAGAAATAACGTTCTTCTTGTTTTGGAATCGAAACATTGCTTGGGATGTCGATCGACTGTCCCATGATTGTCAGAGTATCGAATTCAGGACTCACGAGATCGGTGATTTGCAGTGACGCCAACTGATCGCGACGAAGTGCTGGAAACACAATGCCAACATCGACCCATCCGTCCTTCACGAGGTTTTTAAATCCAGTTGCTTTGCCTTTGAGTTCTGTTTTTTGGTTGGCGATTTTGCGACGAAGCTGAAGTGCCGACGCTGTAGGCATTTGCCCCATCCACGTGGCGCGCACAAAACCAGCGGCTTCAACCGTCACTGGCTGAGCGTCTGTCCACTCAGCCGGAAGCGCGATCTTTCCGTCAGCATCTGTTGTCAAAACATTGCCCGGGAAAGGTACATTTTCACGAATTCCGATCATGACCTTCGCTTGTGAGAGCGGCGCACCGGTGGCATCACCGACAACTAAGTGGCCCGCAAGTGGTTGCATGACGATGGCCGTATCGGAGCCACTTGTTCGAGTGACGACACTTGGCCCTTTTGAGCAGCCTGCTGCTGAAAGAAGCACCGCGAGCGTTACCCACAAAGTCGTTGCTCGGACGTCCGTCTTGTACCGTGAAAAAATAGTCATATATCCCCTCCGTTTGCTTACGGGAATATACGACCTAAGGCTTAAAATAGTGTCAATTCTACATAGCTGAATGGCGCAAGGGGTCGAGCCTGCTTAAATCGGGAGCGAACGAAGGTATTTCAGCCGTTGATCCGTGTGTTCGAGGCGGCACTGGTAAACGAGCAAATCATGGCCCCGGCTGCCAAACATTTCGGCTCCTCGGAGAAGGCAATCGGCCTCTCGAAAACCAGCCCAAGCCGTTTGCGATTTCTCGAGGCGGACTCGTGTCGCTACACCAAGAACTGCACCTTCTGTCGACTCTTTTGCGGCCGCTTTTGCGACCAAACGGCTGTACACGGTTTTGAGATCGGCTTCCAAGATCGCGAGCTTGGAAAGAGCGCACTCAGCGTATTCGCCTATGTTGGAATCTGTGCAGTCGGCCTCCGAGGCATCGGCGGAAATAGCTGAAAGAGCAATCAAAGCGAGAGCCATCGCAGTGCGGATGATTTTCCAAGTCGTCATTTTGAAATCGGCCTTTCGGGGAGGAGTCCCGGTTAGCTATTCAATATTCGGCGCACTCTGGAAGACACGCGCGCTCCCACGGTCATGGCGGCCGGTGTGTATCGGCCCAATCCCTCGGGACGGAAACTCTTTGCTGGATAGTTTGGATTTGCGGTCGAGGGTTTGGCAGTAAGTTTAGAGTTTGTCATAAATTTCGACACCTTCCGGCGGCGGAAGTCGTCGCTGAACGGTGGTTGTCCAATGTGCACTTCCGCTGATTTACCCTGCAAAGTTGTTACGACGAGGACCGAAATCTGTCGCTTGACGCGGCTAAAGGTTTATTCTAGGTTGGGTCCTCAACTTTGACCGTGGTGGGGTAGCTCAGCTGGTTAGAGCAACGGAATCATAATCCGTAGGTCGCCAGTTCAAGTCTGGCTCTCACTACCATTTTAAAACCAATCCGCGAGGATTGGTTTTTTTTTTACCTTAGCCCCACAAACGGGGTCGACGTGTCGCAGGGGCAGGACTTGGCCTTGGATTCGGAGTCGGTTTAGGTGCGAGTGCCGGTTCCAATCAGGCGCGTGGCGCTTTCTCGTGAAAGAACTCGTTTTCAACTTTTTCTGCCGCTACAGGGTGAGAAGAAAAGGAGCGAATAGGTCGGCGAGCATTTTCATTCGAGACTCATTGACCATTTTTCGCTCCTTAAGGAAGTCCAAGTTCGATCCACTTGGTTAGAACTGAGATTTCTTCGTCAGTGAGTTTGGGGATTCGCGCACTTTGTGGCGGCATCGGTTCGACCGGGTCTTGAACGATCGCGACGATGTAGCTTTCCGACGGCTTTTCGAAATCCAAAAGTTTTACGCCGCCAAAGAGTCGATCGCGGGAATTGAAAAACGCCTGACGAGTAGAGAAATCGACAAATTTTGCTTGGCCTTGTGGGTTATGGCAGACAAGGCACTTTGGAAAAATCAGATTCACGGATATTGAATCCCAGTCCGGCTCAAGAGGACGCGGCGCCGTCGGTGGACGTTCGGAGTCGTTTGGTGCGCCCAAGCTGATCCACTGAGCGATCAACTGTTTTTCAGACGGTGTCAGCGGTGGACCGCGTTTAGGCATTCGATCGAGCTCGATCGCCGTTTGAATACTTGAGAGCTCTCGTTTCACACTCTCATATTTGGAATAGTTCGAATGACAAGTGACGCAATTTGGTTCTAGGACGCGTTCCGAAACAGTTTTAAACGTGATGCCCGCTTTTCCTAAGTCGGTTTGAAAAGGAACCTCACTCAGCGCCTTTGAATTGGAATAGTCGCACGCAGTCAGGAGAAGTGCGAACAACGATCCGATCAAGGCGAGGCATTGGCCGGAAAGTTTGAGAATGCAAAGGCGCCGATTGAGGTGCATAGAAAAGACTCCTGAAAGTAAGATATGATTTCAAACGCTAGAGGCGTGGGTTTTCACCGCTGATCTGCTTCCAGAAATTGTCGGCACGTGATTCGTAGCCGACGACGTCTGCATCGAAGTTCGCTTTTGCTCGGCGGCTGACGAAGAAGTGAAGTCGATTTCCCGAGAGAGTGTAGATCTCGGGCTGAATGTCGACTTTCGAACCTGACGCCATCGCAAATGCGCACCAGCCGCCGGAGGTTGGTTCGTACTTTTCGGCGTTTTGGACGAAGAGGTCCAAGTTTGTGCTTGAAGCGAAGAGGTAGGTCGCTCCCATGTATTCAAGGCGGAACTCTTTTTTTCCGGCTTGTGGTTTTCCGCCACCCCCTGCGAAGTAAGAAACTGGATCATAACCTTTCAAGGCAATCGCAAACCCTGGCTGAGCCTGGGTGTCCAAGTTGTACTCCGCAGTGTTGCGAACAGATTGTGCCGATGCGGACGTCGGTTGAAAGTTCCATGCAGCTAAAAGAGTAGCGATTGGGAGCAGAGCGAATTTCATTAATTTACCTCTTGTGGGTGAGCGCCGTGATTGGAGCTCGTTCCATAGATAAATAACTATCGCGAGCAACGGTGCTTTGTATTGATTAGACGGGCTTACGTTTTAGGTAACCTGGACTTAATGTGTTGCGATTGGTGAAATGAATGTGTTAGGAGCCATAGCCTATGGCAAGAGATCTCAACGTCGACCAGATTAGGAAACTTTGGACATTGCAGCTTGTGATTGAGGAGGGAAGTCTTAAGAAAGCTTCACTGCGAGCGAAAGTGACTCCCAGTGCCGTATCGCAAACGGTAACAGCGCTCGAGCAATCTTACGGGCGACCTTTGTTAATAAGGGAAAAAAATGGAGTCGTCCCGACGGCTGACGCGCTTGCGGTGCTTGAAATTGTTCGCCCAGCCTTTGCGGCGTTTGAAAAACTCCGCACGTTTTCCGACGTACCTCTCCCGAAAGTTTCTTGGATTAGTTTTGGCACCTACGAAAGTATTGCGGTGGACGTGTTGCCTGGGCTCGTTCGTAGTCT
>JAXMMN010000130.1:0-2558 GCA_034366485.1 Bdellovibrionales bacterium | reverse complement strand
TTCCTCAATCGCGGATCTGAAGATGATTCGATTCAGCTTCTTAGGTTTGCGAACCGGGTACCACTTCAGTTTGATAAAAGCGCATGCGCTATTACAAACGCCGTTGAAAGTGTGAACTGGCGCGCCTATGGCCTTCAGCAGTCAAAAGACTCGCTGCCAATGGGACCTTACGTTTTCGCAGTTTCTGTTGTTTCACCATTCATTAAATTTAAAAACGCTTCGAAAGAAACAATTGATGCGTCGGAAGAGTTGGTCGAAGAAATTCGCCGCGCTTTGATGCAAGCCGGACAAAAGCTTTCGCGTCACATTCGACGTGAAAACAAAGAGGCCGATCTCGAGCGAAAAATCGCGCATATTGAACAGTTCGGTCCGATCCTAGTTGATGGTCTCGTTCGAATTTCAGGGGCAAAAGAATCTCGTAAAGTGAAAGCCCAAGAGGGCTTAAAGAAACTTTTGGGTCGCGATGCGAAGGCAGCTCAAAAAGATCTTTCTGAAGCCGAAGTTAAGCTTCAGGCGCTCAAAGAGCGGCAAGAAAAAGCAGGACTCTTTTTTACAAGTTCTTCTAAGAACGACGTTCCGGTCGACGCGGAAGAAGAGGTTCCCGATAAGAATGACGACGGTGACGGAGAAGATGGTGCGCCTGCCGCTCGCGGCACTGGAAAAACAACCACGGCGAAAGTGATTGAAACCAAAGGTGTTGTGGCGACGACCGGCAAAGGGACTGAAAAGTCTGCAGGCACGGCGAAGGGGACAGAAAAGTCCTCAGGCACCGCGAAATCCGCAACCACTGAAAAATCAACGGCTAAAACCACAGCGACAACGGCTAAAGCGACAACTGATAAATCGGCGCGCAAGTAGTCCGCCAACGTGTTTGGGCAGAGGTGTTAAATGGATAAAGTAATTCGCATTCGTAAATTGACGAAAGACATTCCAAAAGAAGTTCGACTGCTCTGTGACTCGATGTTGGAAGAACTTGAACATGCCAATCGCCCGGTTTTAGAGGCGGTTAAGTGTTCGCTCGACAACTCATTTTACAATTCGAAAACGGGATACCTCACTCCGGGTGACAAGCGTGTTCGCACGGAACTCAATGTGGGTTCTGTCCAAAAAATGGCGCGCGTCGTATTCATGCTCGAAGTTTTGCTAGAGAAACTTGAATCTGGTTCGGTTCAGACGAAGCGTGAATTTTATTATATTTCAAAAGGTAAAATTAAACGCGATCCGAAACTGAAGGCGCTTGATTTCGCAGGTCAGGAAGAAAGTGACTCGATCATCGACTTCATTGGCGACATGCTTGAAGTTTATCGCGAAGAATTGAACTGTTTTGCCAACGATCGAGGCGGTCAGACGTATTCTCAACAACTCGTGGTTACCGAAACACTGCCGGATGGCACAAAAGCAGTTGTCGATCTGTCGACGCTTGGAACGACGCCGTTTCAACCTAAAAACAAGCCGCAAGCCTTGACCTTGAAGGCGAAGAAGAAAATTGATTTCTGCTTAGTCGTGGAATCGGAAGGTACCGCGGGCACGTTGGTTGCCAACGGCATGACTCGTCGAAACAACTGCATTGTTATGGGTGCGCAAGGCGTTCCGTCCAATGGCGTGCGCGGCTGGTGCAAATTGATTCAAGAGCAGTTGAAAGTTCCGATGTTTTTCTTCGGCGATCTTGACGCCTATACGATGCAAAACATCTTCCGTACATTGAAAGCCGGTTCGGCAGCTTCGCTGATTCGAAACTCTGATTTCTCGGCACCAGATGTTCACTTCCTAGGAGTTTTGCCTGAGGACGTGAAAAAGTACGATCTTGATTGTTACAACGTTAACGAGCGCGACCAGGCGGAGGCGAGATCGTTGAAGAAGGCGAAAGACGCTCTTCAAAATGATCCGTTCTTTCACGACAAGAAAAACAAGCGGTTATCTGCGATCTTGGAGTGGCTGGTGAAAAACAAGCTTCGTTGCGAACAGCAGGCGTTTTTTGCGGTCGATCCAAAAGATCCAATCGCGACAGAGAAGATCATTCTCGATAAAATCAAAACCGGTTCCTACATCTAAAAGTCCAGGCCCTGCTTGAGAGTCGGGGCCGGCGACCTGCACCAATGTCGTGCGATCAGGTGCAATATCGTAGAAGAATTTGTCAGTTTTCCCATAGGTCATTTGCTTTGTAGCGAGTGACCTGATGGATCGTCTAGGCTTGATCCAGTTTGGCTTCTAATGTTTGGGCTCCTTCCCTCCAGCCGATACACTGGAGATGTGAACCCATTCTATGAATACATTGGTAGCCGTTTGTCCTGCATCTCGGGAGTCTCGAAATGAGACGCCTCGCTATTGGCCTTTCGATTCTTGCTCTCGCCGGCTGCTCTGAACAGCAGCCGGACTCATCGGGCTTAGTATGTGGATCCGCAGTTTCACAAAGTGCGGAAAATAAGCTCAATCCGCTGATTGAAGCTTCGAAAGCGGTGTTTTCCGTTCCAGCAAATTATTCGGCAAGCGAGGTCGGTACACTCGCGGTGTATACGCTTTCTGGTACGATTCAATATGAGCGCTACCTCCCTGGGTTT
>JAXMMN010000129.1:0-14938 GCA_034366485.1 Bdellovibrionales bacterium | reverse complement strand
AGCCGCGACTTCACGTAGTGAAGTGACGATGTACTTGTTTCGACCTGAAACAGTTGGGCTAGCTCCTTTAAGGAGCTGCTTTGAACGCTTGGCCACCAAAAGGACCAGAGCGAAGCGATTTTCTACTTTATCTAAACAGTCTTCAACCGTGACGCGTGCCATAGGGAGGAAACCTAACGTCCTGCGATCAGAGATTCAACCAGTTTCTTGAATTCGCCAAAAGAGCGCTCAAAGTCGTCGTTAACGACCTGATAATCAAACTCTCCCGCTTTTGCGATCTCGCGACTGGCGTTGTTCATCCGAACCTCGAGATTCTGGGTTCGACCCTTGTCTCGCCTTTCGACGCGACGCCGCAACTCTTCGATAGAAGGCGGTAATATGAAAATGGTTGAAGCGTCTGGGTACTTCTTCTTGAAGGTCTCGGCCCCCTGAACGTCAACATCCATGATCACGACTTTATTTTGAGCCCAGGCGTCTTCCAGTTGATGCAAGGGAGTTCCATAGAGATTCGTGTGGACCTCAGCCCATTCCACAAAAAAACCGCTGGCGACCAACTCCTGGAACTTCGCGCGGCTGACGAAATAGTAGGGCTTACCTTCCGACTCACCCTCACGCATCGCTCGGGTTGTGTAGGTCACGGTGTCGACCAATACCGGAAGCTCGCGAGTCACGCGCTCGACAAAACTCGATTTGCCGGCACCGCTTGGCGCCGCCACGATGATCATTCTCGTGCCGAGTTTGTTAGCCTGATTCACGATCGTCTCCCCTTACTCGACATTTTGAACCTGTTCGCGAATCTTTTCCACGAGAGTCTTTGCTTCGACCACAATCCTCGTCAATTCGGCAGTCTGGCTCTTAGATCCAACCGTGTTCACTTCCCGCAAAAGCTCCTGAGCATAGAAGTCCAAAGTTTTTCCGATGGGCGTGACGCCGGCATCTGACTCGGCTTTGTTCTTAATCAATCCTCGACCACCGACCTTCGTCGAAGGCGGTTTCTTACTTGGCGCCACAAGCTCTCGGTAAACCTTCAAGTGAGCCTTTAGGCGCGCGATTTCTTCGCGAATGTCTCCGCGATCAACGAGCAATGCGACTTCATGATGAAATCTCGCATCATCTTCCATTGGTGCTTTTAAGCCTGTCGCACCCAAACGGTCCATCCGAGACTTCAATCGCGATCGCAGGTCCTCAGGAGCTTCTTCGGCAAGCTTTTCGATCTTCTCTACGACCTCATCCAAATTGCTCATCAGCTCTAAAAGCTCAGACTGTATTGCGCTTCCTTCCCGACTTTTTTCGAGATCGAGTGCAACGAGTGCCTCCTGCGCTAAGTTTAAAATCAGCGCTTTTTCCCCGTCGGTCATTTGAAAATCACTCACGACTCGCACAACATCTGGAGCGCGCGCGATCATTTCGAAGGGAATTTCTTGGCCCTTCAGCCCAGTTGCCTTGGCCAGTTTTTTTAAAGCCTGCACCCATTCAGCGGCGAGCTTTTCATCAATTTCTACATGTGATTGATCGCTTGTGCCGCGCACTCGGTTGACGTGCAAATCAACAGTGCCGCGAGACAATCGACCTTGCGCCATCTTGCGAATTTCTGGCTCAAGCTCCGCCCACTCTCTCGGCAAGTGAACGCGAACTTCAAGAAAACGTCCGTTAACAGACCGAACCCAGGCCTCGGCGAAACCGGAAGACATAGCGCGTGCGCTTGGTTTTACGGCCGACGATTTTACGGCAGCAGATTTCGCTGCGGGAGATTTCGGAGGAGTGGACTTTTTCGAACGACCATAGCCGGTCATGCTCTTCATAGCGCGGAATCCTCTAGGCTTACGACCTTTCAGTCAATGGTATTCGAGGTAAAAAACTCGGCCGCATATTTCTTCGCTAGTTCCAATTCGAGTTCCGAGTCGATCCAAAAAGCCGAGGGGTCCCTGGAAAACCAAGTGCGCTGCTTTTTTGCGAGGCGCATGGTTCCTTTGACAATGGCTGCCTCTAATTCAGACAAGACCAAGCGCCCCGCCAAATGATCGAGAGTTTCCCGATATCCTACTGACTGAAGCGCTGGCCGATCCGAATAGCCTTTTTCGATTAGCCCCTTCACCTCGTCTATCAAGCCGAGTTTAATCATCAGGGACGTGCGCGCCACAACCCGAGCCTCCAGCGACGGACGAGCTAGCCTAAGTCCGATCGTCCCGATTTTGCGGCCCGGGAAGCGGAACTGACTTGATTCCTCAAACCTTCGCTTAATGTCCGATAGCTTTTCACCACCTTGGGACTCCATTATCTCCAAGGCTCGAACAATTCGATATCGATCCTGTTCCGCGATTGTTCTTGCGGCCTCAGGATCTTTTTCAACCAGCTCACGATAGATGGCAGCAAGTCCTTCAGTGTCGATTCTGCGCTCGATGATCGCCTGCAGTTCGGGATCTGCTTTTTCTATCGGATACATGCCCTTCATCAGGGCTTGCACATAAAACCCGCTGCCACCGCAGACAATGTAGCGTTTTTCCGGATTTGAACGAATCAATTCAAGCGCTTCGCGCTCGAAGGTTCCGGCCGTGTATTCGCTTGCGACCGAAACATGACCAACGAAATGATGCGGTACTTCGGCAAGTTCCGCCTCCGATGGGCGCGCGGATCCAATGACGAGTTCTCGATACACTTGAACGCTATCGCTGGATATAATCTCGGCACCGCTCGCCTTCGCAAGAGCGATCGCCAAAGCGGTTTTCCCCGAGGCCGTCGATCCAACCAAAAAAAGTAGTCCGGCAGAACTATCAGACACAAACTAAACCGTTCGCCCGAAATCGCGTTCAAGTTTCGAAAATGGATATTCGACACTCACGGGTCGACCATGCGGACAAAAACTCGACAATGGAAATTCATCCATCTGCAATAGAAGTTCGTGCATTTGCTCTCGTGACAAAGTTTGCCCCGCTCGAACAACCGAGTGACAAGCCATTGTCGCAAAGATGTCGCCGATCTTTTCTTCAAGAACAAAACTTCCTCCACGATCAAGCGCAGCGATTGCCATATCCTTCAGCGCTTTTGCCAAAACTGACTCTTTCAAAATAACCGGAAGTTCCAGGACGGCCATTGTTCGTGGGCCCATTTGCTCGACAAAAAGACCAATTTGCCGAAGATCACTTTGATGCCTCAGCAAGGCCTCCAATTGGTCCTCTTCAAAATCGATCAATAACGGAATTAGGAGACTTTGAGTTTCAAGCTTTCCGGCCTCTCCCTTAGCCTTCCATGCTTTCATTAATCGCTCGTAAGCCACACGTTCGTGAGCCGCATGTTGATCGACAAAAACAAGTTTGTCGGCCTCTTGGCAGACGATGTAAGTTTGGCTGGCCTGACCTAAAATATCCAATCTTGACCAAACCCCGACACTCTTTTTTGTCGACGGGTCAGCGACCGGAAACGTCTTTTCTCTAGCTTGAACTTTCAAAAAGTCTGGTGAGGAAAACTCAAACGAAACGGCGGAAGGCGATGGGTCGGCGACACTCGATTTATAGGGCCGGCTAAAGTCCTTTAACGAGTAGGTCTGCGGGGACTCGGGCACCAGGGTGGCGCCAGAACCAATAGTACCTGTAGCAACTGCGCCACTGGCGACCGCAGATCCACGACTTACTTCTGTTCCTGCGCCCTCTAACCACGGAGCTTTTTCAAGCGCCGCACGTAAGGTTCTTGAAACCGCGCGGAAAGCCCGCGACGGATCACGAAATTTTACTGCAGATTTTGTCGGATGAATGTTGACGTCGACTTCTCCGCTGGGCGCCTTCAATTTTACCACCGCAACCGGGTACTCTCCATGCATCAACAGGCCTCGGTAGCTCTCTATGACAGCGGCCTGTAGCGAACGGTCTTGAATCCATCGATCTTGAACGAAAAACCAAAGCCCCTTCGAATTCCCGGTCACATCTTGCGGACCAGAAAATGCGATCTGAACCTCGATTCCTTCAAACTCTCCTTCTGTGTAATGAAGCTTTACGCCCAACGCCGTTTGGCAGCGTGATAGAAAATCGTCGCCGTGCTTAAAAACAAATTCTGTTTTCGCAGTTCCATTCGATAGGGCCCTCGAACGCAAACGAATTCCAACGGTCGGATGACTGATGGCGATCGCCTTTAAAACATTTCTTATCTGTGCACCTTCGGCCATTTCCGATTTCATGAATTTCAATCTGGCCGGAACATTTTCAAAGAGTTCACTAATCTTTATGACGGTTCCGTTGTTCCCTGAGCTCTCCACGACATCGCCAATTCGGCCGAATTCCGACTCGATTTTGAACGCCGATCCGGAAGAAGATGAGTTGTTCAAAAGCCGTGGCTTACTTTGAAGTTCCAGGCGGCTGACAGCCGCTATTGAAGCGAGCGCTTCGCCTCGAAATCCAAAACTTTGAATCGACCAAATCTCGTCAGCTGCTTGAATTTTGCTCGTCGCGTGCCTCGCGAGCGCCTTAGGTAAATCCTCGGGAAGAATGCCGGCACCATCATCAACGACACGAACATAGCGCCCACCGTGGTCAAACTCGACTTCAATTTCTTTCGCTCCAGCATCGATCGAATTCTCAACAAGCTCTTTCACGAGATGCGATGGGCGTTCGACCACCTCACCGGCCGCGATCTGATCGACGACATGAGATTGTAAAACGTTGATCGGTTTTGGTGTCACGGCAATTCCCCTCTTCGATAACAACTCTTTAAGACTAAAATACTGTGCCCAAAGAAAACAAAAATTGCGGATAGGATTTTCCTTCAATCACATAACGGGCATCGACTCTGGTTGCCAGGTCATCAAAGCGCATTCCCGCCGTGAGACTTAGCGCGAGACCAATTTGCGCATCAAAGCTATCGACCGCCGAAAGACCTTGAGAAGTTTGTATGCTCGACAGTGCCATCACCGGGCCTGCGGCCGCCGCAATCAACGAATCTTCACGCATTCGAAGCGGCATCACTAAAAGTGCATCCATCCAAACGACAAAGCCAGAGGGTTTCGACGTCGAAAGACTGTCGTAATAAGTGGGCGCGCCATAATGAAGAAGAAAATTCAGATCAACCACTGGCCCTTGGATCAAAACATCGGGACCAGTGATTTTAAATCCATAGACCGTTAAAGTTTCCTGCCGCGACTGTCCGTCGACATCTTCAAGAAAACTGACGAGACCAAAAACGAAGCTGGCGGATTGCGAAAACACGTAGGGATTTTTACCGCCATCACCTTGGTTCTCTTCGGCTTCATTCTCCGCAGCGAAAGGACCTTTCCTTGGTTTCTTTCCTTTGGCCTTTGCAATCGCTTTTCTAACTTCTGCTTCTGGGCGTACGTCGATGGTTAACACCCAACCAAGCTTGCCCTGAAAACGTGTGCGATAGAATTTCTGAAACTCACCGCGCGTCCCCTTTGAAACTGGGATCCGCGTTCCTTGCGGCAAAATTGCAAAAGGTTTTGAATCAAGATCTGGTTTCTCGTAAACCAAAGTTTCCGGCGCCACCACCACTGAGTATCGCTGGCTGGTGGATTTAGGGATGGACGATTTTGCCGGTTGCTTGGGCTTCGTGTTGCCTTGCGCAGATTGCGAGCCACATAGCAAGATCGCGAACAATGCAAACCATAGTACAATTTTATGGACAAACTTCGCACGCATGTACGTCATCCGAAGCGCATGCCCCAAACACGGCCAAAGGCTTCAAACACAATTCGCGCGTGCATTTTACTCTGGCCAACGCGTCGATCTTCAAAATGAATCGGCACTTCCAAGCCTTTGAATCCCGCTTCGAGGCTTCGGTATTTCAATTCAATTTGGAAGCTATACCCTTCCGACTTAACACGCTCGAGACCTATTCCTTTTAACGTCTCCGCTTTCCACGCGTTAAAACCACCCGTCCAATCGTTCAGCGGATGTCCCAATATCAAGCGACTGTAGAGGCTTCCGCCGCGACTAATGATTTTTCGACCGAGGCCCCAGTTCTGCGTTCCGCCACCTGCCACGTAGCGCGAACCCACAGCAAAATCGGCACCATTGAGCATCGCTTTCAACAGCTTCACCAAATCGACTGGACGATGGGAAAAGTCAGCATCCATCTCAACCAGCACTTCAAAGCCACGCTCAAGCCCCCACGCAAATCCCGCCAGGTAGGCTTTACCGAGACCCTGTTTTCCGGGACGCGACAACAAATTGAGTCGCGAACCGAAAGGTGCGGTTTTTTGAATATCGCGAACGGCATCATCTGTTCGATCTGGAGAGTTGTCGTCGACGATCAAGGCTTCAAAATGAAGCCCGCTCAACTCGCCGCTCGCAATTGCCGCATCGATCGTCTTAAAGATTTCGGCCGTGAGTGGACGCACATTTTCTAATTCATTGTAGGTCGGAATAATAACGAGAGCTCGCATGGGCGGAGCCTAGCGAAAACTCCCCCCTTTGGTCATTTGCAGAGCCACAAAATAGAGGATTTTGACATGCTGCGCATTCGGCGAAGAACCGGCGACAACTAGGGGTGCGAGGACTCGCGACGATCCCGCGGCTTTGCCTTCCTAATGCCCACGGCCCGAACAGGAGTCGCAAGGAGCGTCATCGGGTCTTCGGCTCGTCTTGCCAAGTGGGCCTTCACAAGTTTCGCAGCCTCATCATGTGAGCGACGATAAACGATTGGATCGAAACCGCAGCGACCACAACTCAAACTCATGCGATGTCGAATCACAGTGAACACCTCACTGATGCCGACAAAAACTGCCGCAACACCAAGGCCCCTTGCATCAATCCCACCTGCGATTGGCGCGAACACCATGAAACCCAAAAAAATCGAAATCGCGATATCGAAAAACGACACATGAGATTTTGCGTAAATCCGGTGCTGATGACCGCAAAAGGCACAGAATCGAATGTCGTTTTTTCGTCGCCACATGGGTTCCAGAATACAGCACAATATCCTTGGCTTCGACTCGCGCCTAGACCGTGGTCCAGAACTCCATCGCGAAACGCGACCAAGGGCCCTCACCCGATCGCCTTCAATGTTAGTCTTAGAGGTGGAGGTCTCTCAAATGAACAGAACTTTAATTCCACAATTCACTTTCATCGCGAGCCTCGTTCTATGTGTTTCAGCTGTCTGCCAGACTGCCGCTGCGCAGACCACGGACGTTGGTGAAGAAGACGACTACGTTTCTTATGAGAAAATAGTTGATGACCTGCAATCGCGAACCAAGAAGCAACCTGCCTCGCAAATTACGACGCGCTACACTTCCGGGCGCGATCCCTTTGAAAACGTATGGATACACGCCGGCGTGGGTTTTGCGCAAACAACGCAAAACATCGACCTTCCAAATGGAACCTCGATTCATATGGCCGGCCGCGGAGTTCAAGCAACTCTCGGTATCGATATCTTGGGCCCCAATCTCTCCGCTGAAGGCAGCGTTCGAAACTTTGGTGAATCCGAAGACTCGCCAATGGGCATTTCGACCAAAACAGCGCTGAAAGAGTTCGATCTCAAGGTTCTCTTTAGAACGCGCGAGGGGCGCATGGGCATAAAGGCCGGCGGAGGACTATCTGCGCGCTATATGACCGTTCGCTCGGGACTTGAAACTTTTGACATCACGACCCCCGCAAGCGTTCTTCAAGTCGGTGGTGATTTCTACCTTTCGCAAACCGTAAGTGTGGGCCTCGATTTATCGGTACGTACCGCAATGATCTCCGAAACATTCGACCGCGCTAGCTATGACGGAACGCTTCGCTTGGACACACATTTCTAAATAACCACTCTTGAGAGGCGAAGTTCCATGGCCACAAGCTTCTTCATTTTTAGTGCAGTCGCTGCGCTTACACTCGTGGCCATTGCCATCACGACCCAACTGATCCTTCAGAAACGTCGCCTCAAGCGATTTCATGACCTTCAACTTATTCCGAACATTCTCCTCACGACTCACCCCGTTTTGTTCATCGGTCGAAATCGTTCGCTCTTCCGTCTATCAGGGGACTTTTTAGAACTGCCAATTTACCTACGAGAACACGGCTTTCAGGTTGAAGAAATCGAACTTCGAACTCGGGGCCTAAAGAAAGCTGACATTTTAAAGTGCATCACTTCTTTGCTTCAGCAAACTCAAAGCGAACGGTCACCCAAAGCCCATCTCTTCTTGCCGGAGGCCTTCGGCGAATCGGCATTTGACCTCGCCTTCGACGGTCATCCGAATTTGGCAAGTCTCACCGTCATCGGTGCTGATCGAATCAATCGAGTCCAACTTCGACCACCGAGGGTACCACTCCACGTCCGTCCCGATTTAAAGCCTCAAATAGCCAAATTTGACTTTCAAACGGAACGCTCGACACTTGATCATGTTGTTTCGCTTGCGGAATCTGATTTGCGATGATGCTATGAACCTATGGCGCCCACTGATCATGGCTCTAAAAAATCCGAAAAGTCTGGACACTCAAGCAAAGGGACCGGCACTTCTGATGCTACGACAGAAACGATTTTAGATGTCTCGGCCCAGATCTCACACGAAATCGTCGACGGCGCAAAAGACCGTGCGAATGAGCTTTTTCATCTGCCAAAGATGGTGTTGCTGTTCCTGATTAATCCTTATCGCTTTATTCGCACGACCCCCGATTTGAGAACCGTCTCTTGGGTCGTCCTCGCGATCTCAGGGGGAATTCTGGGGGCAGTCGTCAACGCGTTGATCTACCAAAGCGTCTTGCGCTTTTTGATGGCTGTTTTGATCCTGCCAGTTGGAGCGTTTCTCTCCGTCTTCGCCACCAATTCTATTCTTAAACTCGTGTTTCGTGGCGCTCACGGTATCAAATATCGCTACCGCTCGGGTGCCAGCATCTTTGCGTTCGCAAACTTAGTTTGGTGGATTCCCATTGGCGCAGCAGAAAAGTTACCAGCCATCGCGCTGCTCGGGTTTTTCGCAGCCCTATCAATTGCCGCCGTCGGGTACACGGAAAAACTGAAGCTCCCCAAGCATCTGGTGCTTCGCTGGTTCGCCGTGATCGCAATTGCTCACACGGCCCTTTGGTCCATCGGCAGATTCATCAGCAACTAGGCCAGAGGCCGTAGCGCCGTCCTAGGCCCGAACGCCGGTCGAACCAAAACCACCCGCTCCGCGATCGGTGCTCGAGAGTTCTTCGACAACTTGAATTTCAGCTTGAACAACTGGACATAAAACAAACTGCGCAATTCGGTCTTGATCCCGAATTTCAACGGCTTTGTCGCTAAGATTGATGACAATGACCTTCACTTCACCACGGTAGTCCGCATCCACAGTCCCTGGCGTATTGAGCACAGTGAGGCCCTGCTTAGCGGCCAATCCACTGCGGGGCCGAACTTGAATTTCATACCCTGGAGGAATCTCCATAGAAATCCCAGTAGGAACCATCGCGCGCGCCATCGGCTGAATCACGAGAACTTCGTCAAGCGTCGCTCTCACGTCAAGCCCAGACGCGTGCGCAGTTTCATAGCGCGGAACCTCTCCCTTAAAATTGGAAAGTGTCTTTATCTTTAGCGGTACTTTTAAAAAAGCAAAGCCCCGATTTGTCGACGGCGCAATTGGTGATGTCGATTCCATATTCCCCTCCTGCATTAAAAACGACTACTTAAGTTTCAGTTTCACGTTGGCAGATCGAAGAAGTTTCACCCGCGAACCTGATGTCTTCGACCGTTTCGCTCGAGACTTTTTACTTCGCGCTTTGGCCGCGCTCGACATCGGCGAACCTCTGCCAGATCGACCTGCTTTCGACCACTTCGCTCGCTGCTTTTCAACCCACTCAGCCATCGGCTTTTCAGGCATTGGCCCCATGATCGTGACGCCCAACGTGTCTGTACGCAGAACTTCATTGGCCATCTCCCGAACATTCTCCGATTTCACCCGACCGTATTCGGTAAGGACCTCATCGATCGACCGGTAGCGACCAAAAATCTGCTCATTGATGGCGATCGACTGCATTCTACTTTCGGGATCATCAGAACCAAGAATAGTGGCCGAACGAATCTGCGCTCGGACCATTTCCATTTCTTCTTTATCAAATCCACCCGTGCGAATCTTCGTAAGCTCCTCGAAAACGACTGACAATGCTTCAGGTGCCTTCGTCGGCTCCGTCGCTGCGTACATCATCATCGTCCCTGCATCGACAAACGAATACAGGTGCGAATAAACGGAATACGCGAGGCCGCGATTCTCGCGAACCTCCTGATACAATCTCGAAGTTAAACCGCCGCCTAACATTCCGTTTAGCATGATCGACTCGAAACGCTGATGATCTCGAAACCCTGGAGACTTTGTACCAACGAGGATGTGAGCCTGCTCGGCGCGACGTCGAATTACTTTTGTAAATCGTTGGGCATCAACAGAACCGAGTGCCGTTCCTGCTGGAAGCTCCTGCTTCGTCGTTCCCCGAAGCTCACCCATATGTTTATTCACCAACGCGCAAAGTGAGTCGTGATCCACTCGTCCCGCAGCTGCGATGACAATATTTTGATTCACATACTGGCGGCGATAGAACTTTAAAACACGCTCCCGAGTCATCGTCGAAATGGATTCGAGAGATCCCAAAATAGGGAGAGCAAGGGTCGAGCCCTTAAAAGCATTTTCAAAATGGCGATCGTAAACGCAATCATCCAGCTGATCGTCACTTGAACGAATTTCCTGAATGACGACGTCTTTTTCCATTTGCACATCTGTGCTGGTGAAAGTAGGTCGCGTTACAACGTCGCAAAGTACATCCACATAGCGGGGCAAGTACTCAGGCAGACCAAACGCAACAAAGGACGTGCCTTCTCGAGAGGTAAACGCATTGATATCTGCGCCGACCTCTTCCATGTCTCTCGAAATTTCGAAAGCATTGCGATTCTTTGTGCCTTTAAAAACCATGTGCTCGACGAAATGAGCCAGGCCAGCTTCGTCTTTTGCCTCGTCGCGGGTTCCCTTGTTCACGAAAATACCAATCGACACTGCCACAGCGCTAGGGTGGTTTTCTGTTACCACCCGCACGCCGCTTGGAAGCGTCGACTTTTTATACCGATACTTCGTCCAGGGATTCTTACCCACCATCAGTTCGGAGCGTCGGTAAGAATAGCGCGACGAGAAAGCTTGATGCGACCAGCACGGTCAATATCAAGAACCTTCACGTCAATCAGATCGCCCTCTTTGAGCACATCCGTCACCTGACGAATTCGCTCATTCGAGATTTCAGAAATGTGCAGGAGACCTTGGTTGTTCGGCATGATTTCAACAAACGCGCCGAAGTCCATGATCTTAACGACGCGGCCGTTGTAGACGCGGCCAACTTCTGCCTCAGCACAGATCCCGTTGATGATCTCGATGGCGCGCTTCGTCTTCAATGGATCCGAAGACGCAATGTGGATCGTTCCGTCATCTTCGATGTCGATCTTAACGCCCGTCTCCTCAACGATCGCCTTGATCACTTTTCCGCCGGCTCCGATAACTTCACGAACTTTTTCTGGCTTAACTTTGATCGTTTCAATTCTTGGTGCATAAGGGCTGATTTCGCCACGAGGACGAGAAATCGCTTTTTCCATTTCACCCAAGATATGGAGACGGCCATCTTTAGCCTGTGTCAGAGCTTGCTCCATGACAGCAAACGAAATCGAGTCAATTTTGATATCCATTTGAAGAGACGTGATTCCCTCGCGCGTTCCCGCAACTTTGAAATCCATATCGCCCAAATGATCTTCATCGCCCAAGATGTCAGTCAAAACGGCAACGCGGTCGCCCTCTTTAATAAGACCCATCGCAATTCCCGCGACGTTTCCTTTAATTGGAACGCCGGCATCAAGAAGCGCCATGATCCCCGAGCAAACTGTACCCATCGAAGACGAGCCGTTTGATTCCAAAACTTCGCTTACGATTCGAATCGTGTATGGGAATTTCTCTTGATCTGGAATGACCGCTTTGATCGCGCGTTCAGCCAAGTTTCCGTGGCCAATTTCGCGACGGCTTTGTCCGCCCATACGACCTGTTTCACCAACCGAGAATGGTGGGAAATTGTAGTGAAGAAGGAACTTCTTCTTCACCATGCCACCAAGCGCGTCGATCATTTGTTCGTCGTCGCCAGTTCCAAGAGTCACTGTGCCCAAAACTTGAGTTTCACCGCGAGTGAACAATCCAGAACCGTGCGCGCGAGGAAGAATTGCGACTTCACAAGCAATCGGACGAACCGTCTTCATGTCACGACCGTCGATTCGAATCTTGTCATCCAAGATCATCAATCGCGCCGCTTTGTATTTAATGTTTTCTACGATTGTTCCGAGTTCTTTCGCACGCTTCGCTTGAACTTTCTCATCTGTGATCGAATCGACGAACTTTGCTTTCGCTTCTTTCTTCGCTTCGTCAGCAGCCGAATAGCGCGCCATTTTTTCGCGAATACGAAGAGCTGCGTTGATTTTTGGTTCAAGGAACGCAGTTACAGTCGCTTCAAAATCGGAATCCATTGCTGGCGGAGTGAACGCACGCTTTGGCTTCGAACCAGTTTTCTTGCGAAGTTCATCGATCGCGTCCATGATTGGAATCATCGACTGATGCCCGAACTTGAGCGCCGCGAGCGCGTCTGCTTCTGAAATAAACTGAGACTCACCTTCGACCATCAAGATCCCGTTTCGCGTTCCTGCGATCACGACATCCATATCTGCGCCCTCAAGCTGAACAGCTGAAGGATTCAAAACAAATTGACCGCCGATACGGCCGATTTGAATCGCGCAAGTTGGACCATTGAACGGAATGTCTGAAATGTGAAGAGCTGCCGAAGCGCCAATCGACGCCAACATTTCAATTGGGAAGGTGCCATCGTACGAGAGAGTTGTAGCTACGACTTGTGTTTCGTAACGGTACCCTTCAGGGAAACATGGACGAATGGGGCGATCGATCAAACGCGCTGTCAGAGTCGCGTTGCCAGTTGGTCGACCTTCACGTTTGAAATAGCCACCTGGAATTTTCCCTGTCGCGTAGAACTTCTCTTGATACTCAACTGTTAACGGAAAGAAATCGAGAGTGGATTCTTTCTTTGACGACACGACTGTCACAAGAACCATGTTGTTGCCAGAAGTCACCAGCACGGCGCCATCAGCTTGTTTTGCCAAGCGGCCGGTTTCAATTGTGATGGCTTTGCCACCCACGGTGGTCGTGACTGTTTGCGTGTTGAACGTAAGTGATGACATTCTTAACGATTCCTTCTTTGTAGGCTTCTATCGGATTACTTTCATCGAATCCGATTATTATTTTAGTACTCTGCTATTCCCGTAAATAAAAAAACCAACCCGCTTACTGGTCGCCGTTAAATTGGGCGTCCGCGGGTTGGCTTGCGGACGCCGCTAGCGATTGGGCATCCTTACTTGCGGAGTTCGAGGTCCGCGATCACTTTCGTGTATTTTTCTGGAGCCGTGTTGCGAAGATAGTTGAGAAGTTTTTTGCGGCGGTTAACCAACTTCACAAGTCCGTAACGGCTGTGATTGTCTTTTTTGTGCGCCTTGAAGTGCTCTGTGAGATCTTTAATTCGCGCTGTGATCAACGCGATCTGCACTTCCGATGAACCTGTGTCCATTGTTGTACGTTGGAATTTCTTAACGATCGCCGCTTTTTGGTATCCGAAAACTGCCATTATTTCTCCCTTTCAGATGGAGTGTTTTGATTCCTTCAGGACCTCATTCGCGTCATGGCTGTCGACGAACAAAGTATTCTGAAAAACGCTGTTAAAACGTTGAACTAGGGGTACCGAAGATAGCACCAAATGTCTAGAAAGATTAACCCCCGCTAGGGCTGAAAAACCCGTCGGATCTTATAAAACTCACCAGGTTCGGCCGCCAGGAGAGCCAAAAGGCGATTCTCCTCACGATCAATCACCCGAATAGGAGCGGGCTGGGTGCCCAGCTGAATTTTACGCAAAAGTTCGGCCTGAACGGCCTTCGAAATCTGCCCATTTTTTAGAAGTGCGGCATCCTGCCCCGCCACTTCAATCCGCCCAAAATGAGGAAGGGCTTCGTCCAACGGGACCCAAGATGCCCCAAGCACCGCCCCGGTGGCCGCCTGACGATTGTCCCAACGTTCCGAGATTTCACCAAGTTTTTGGGCTTGGCTAACATTGAATGGCGCACTCTCGACCCGCCGAAGTGCGCTAACCGTTCCCCCAACACCCAAAAGTTCACCGACGTGGTTCGCCCAAGCCCGAATGAAGCTGCCTTTGCTGCATGAGATTCGCATGGTGAATTCCGACTGTTCGGGCGCAAAACCCAACCACTGAAGTCCGTAAAAGGTCATTTCTCGGACTGGAACTTCCTCGGGACGCTCGCCTTTGTGCGCAAGCTCATAAAGTTTTTTACCGCCCACTTTGACGGCCGAATGCACCGGAACCTCTAAACTCAAAACGCCGGCGGCTGATGAAGCGATTTCACGAACTTTGTCCTCTGAGAGTTCTGCCAGAAACTGTCCATTTGAATCGCGAAGTGCAGTTTCTTTTAAAACTTTCCCGGTGATATCCATCGAATCGGTCGACAAGCCCATTCGAACGGTCACTTCATAAGATTTATCGCCGTTAAGAAGGTAATCAGAAATTTTTGTGGCCTCACCAACCAAAAGTAGCAGAAGTCCAGAAGCCAATGGGTCAAGAGTTCCAGCGTGGCCAATCGAGCGAATACCAAGCATGCGCCTGGCTTTCGCTACGACGTCGTGACTGGTCATTCCCGGTTCTTTATCAACCAAGAGAACGCCGTTCACTTGCCATCACCGTCGTCGCCGGAGTTTTTCACGTCAGCGGGTTTGGTGGGGCGAACGCTGTCGAGAATTCCCGAAAGCCGAGCCATTTTTTCTAGTCCGGTATCGAGAATGAATTCGAATTTTGGAATATTCTTAAGTCGAAGCTGTTTGTTAACGTCGCGAACGAGTTCTTGTGTCGAGTCCTCAAGCGCTTGAAATATGCGCTCGATCATATCGTCTTTTTTCGCTTCG
>JAXMMN010000128.1:0-2954 GCA_034366485.1 Bdellovibrionales bacterium | reverse complement strand
GTGCAGTGAAGTCGAAACCAATCGAGTTGGTTCAATACAATGTCGATGAACCGACAGGTAGCGTGATCTTGACGTCGAGCTCTGGAACAGAGCTTTCGTACGAGAGCGAAAAATTGAAAGGTAGTATCTTCACCTATCACCTTGTGTCGGGGCTTTATGGGCAGGCGGACGCCAACACAGACGGCGTAGTCACGATCGATGAGCTCTATCAGTATGTTTATGCGCAAACGAAATTTCAGAGCATGGTCTCTGGCGGGAAAGTTCAAAGTCCTGAATTTGAATCTCGGCTAACGGGGCAAGGTGCCCTTGTTGTCGCTTATCCAGCGAGGATTAATGGTCAGCTGCGTTTGGCGGATCAGGTTCAAGGAGAGCTAACGCTTGCTGCCGCCAAGGGTGTGAACTTTTTTAAGTTCTACAAAAACAAGGGCGAAGATAAAACGCTAAGTCTTCCCCGCGGGCGATACGACGTCACATTGACAGATGATGCTCGCGTCGGAACAGGTCAGATTGAAGTGACAGAAGCAAAGGTGCAGGCGCTGAATCCCCAAACTCTGGTTTGGCGGGAACGCGAAAAGCCGTCCGTTCGTGCAAAAGGTGCAGAACCACAGTTTCTTTTCGGCGTGCATTTGGCTACCCATCCTCCATTCAATGACAGCGAAGAGGGCGCAATGATGGGCGACTTGTTTTTGTTGTCGCCCTCGAGAGAGGGGCTTGGTGGTCGCTGGCGTCTTGGTGTGTACGCGGGTGGACAAACTCACAGTGTGAAAGGTTCGAACCAGAAAAATGAGTACAGTCGACTCGCGATCGGAGGCGAGGGAAATTATTCGGGGTTGAATCGATGGAACAATGACTGGATTTTTGGAATGCGAGTTGGGACGTTTGTGTCGAATTCTAACAACCCGACGAGTTCATCTCTGACCCACATTTTCTTCGGTTCGCGATTTTATCCAGCATCGATCAAGATGAATTGGGATTTGCTGATCGGTATTGACGGCGTAAAAACAGGAAATGCCGAAGGCCGTTCGGTTGGAACAATTGGCTTTGCCCTCAGCTATTAACCTCAGCCATTAAAGAGCTACTCAACATCGATGAGTTCAATTTCGTAGAGCAGCGTTGCTCCAGGCGGAATCACTTGCCCAGCTCCGTTGGCGCCGTAGCCTAATTCCGGCGGAATAATCAGCCGTCGCCGGCCACCGGTTTTCATATCAACAATTCCGTCTTCCCAGCCTTTGATGTGCAAAGCCTCAGGGTTTTGCAATGTGAACTTGTAGGGAGTTTTGCCGTGAGTTGTTTCGAATTGTGGGCCGCGGCCGAGGGGCTGTGTTGGGTCGTAGAGCCAGCTCGTGAAATGTACGACGAGCTTCGCACCAGGCTTGGCCTGGCGACCGCGACCATTTTGTAAATCATCGATCATCAGTTTCGTTACAATCTTAGGAAACTTTTTGCTCGGCTCCACGACTGCGGCAGCAGGTGTCGGCGACGGCTTTGTATTCGACGGTGTTGCATTGGGTGGTTTCGCTGGAGTGGCGGTCGGCTTTATTCGCGGAAGCGGCGTTGAAGGCAGAGGAGTTGCTGTTGGTGGAGGAGTCGGAGGCGTCACGGGACGGGCGTCACCAAAGTTTGGAGTGACAGGCCGACTTACGGGTGTCGGCGTGATCCGACTGGCAGTGGCTTGGGGTGGTGGAACTTCTCGCCCACTTGCTGTGGGTGAAGGCCTTGCAGTTCGAGAGGTCTCAAGAGGTGTTTTTACGGCGGTCGGAGTCGGGGTTGGCGGAGTCGCAGGCCTGCCGTCACTCTCCATTCGCGGCGCACTTGACTGAGCTTGGGCGCTTTTCGGACCACAAAATGCGAACACAATAAGCAAAATCGCCGACAGAGCAGGTAAAAACTTTTTTAAGGCGGAATTAATCTGCGCCACAGTTTTAAGCAGCATCGCCCTTGTCACTGGCGCAAGGTTCGGGTGCAATTCTCGGCTTTGCCGCTGACTTTTGGTTTGATTTCTTCGCATGTCGTACCTCAGCAAACTTTGCGTCATGAGGTGCGAAAGATCGCAGTTTTCCCTATGAAAAACTGTTTGATATCGACAGCCCTCGTGGCGCGTACACGTGATCATCTTGGGGTCTTGTAAACAGGGTCCAAGAAAATTCAATTCATCGTATGTAGAGTGATCATTTCTGACCAGAGGTGTTCGGCAAACAGGACGCACTGCGCCAGAAACGTCGACCTTCACTCTTGCGCGAAAAGCCCGTCTATTGAAATGATGGCGGCTCGCAAAACTTCAAGCGTCCAATGGGGTGAAGATGGCGAAAACGATTACGTCCAGCAGCACAGCCGAATATTTCGCAAAGAACCTTCAGCAGGTGGGCTTTTCCTCGCCTTTGAAGGCTGTTTTGACAACTTTGAAAGAGGCTGTCGACAACTCTCTTGATGCCTGTGAAGAGACTGGAATCTTACCGGAAATCACCGTTGAGGTTCGCAAAACAGGAAGTGGTTCAAGCAAGTCAGCAGACTTGGTCGAAATCATTGTGGAAGATAACGGGCCAGGAATTGATCCGGAAGACTTACCTAAAGTTTATGGCGAGTACCTCGCTTCGTCGAAGTTTGGTCGCGGTCAATGTACTCGCGGTCAGCAAGGGATCGGTATTTCTGCGGCGGTGACATGGGCTCAGCTGACAAATGCGTCGGGCGTTTTGGTGACCTCAAAAACGTCGCGCATGCGCAAAGCAATTCAGGCCACCATCGACGTCGACATTAAGCAGAACAAAGGTTCGATCAAGGCCAAAGAGATGATCGATTGGGACAAGCCGCACGGTGTGCGTGTTGAGTTTCGAATCGACGGCCGTATTCAGTTGAATGGTGACGGCGGGATCTTGACCTACCTCGAGGGTACGACGCTTGTTAATCCTCATCTAAAACTTCGCTATAAACTTGGCGACGCTGACTGGGTCCTGATC
>JAXMMN010000127.1:0-7555 GCA_034366485.1 Bdellovibrionales bacterium | reverse complement strand
GCCTGACCACGTGTTGCTTGAATCTGGTGAGAGGCTCGAGGCGAGAGCGATTGTTTGCGCAATGGATCCTTCGGAGTCGAAGCCCTCGTTTGATTCAGTCAAGTACCAGTCAGTCGGGACTCACTATTTCACGGGTGCGAGTCTCAAGGACACTCGATGGGGAAAATGGTTGGTCCTCATTCCTAAAAAGTTCGGATTTAAAATTAATCACCTTTGTCTGATGAGCGAAGTCGCACCTTGCTACAGTTCAAACGGAGAGCCGCTTTTGTGTGCCAACACACTGGGCTCTGGCGGCTCAAGTATGATTGATCTTTGCAACGAGCTAGATCGATTGGCCGGCAGAAAGCTAAATCTTAAACACTTAAAGTCGATTGAAGTCTTAAAGGCACTTCCGAAGTCGAATGACACCAAAGAGGCGTTTATAAAGAAAGATGGAGTGTACTATTGCGGCGACCGATGGTCTTCACCCTCCATCAATGGTGCACTTCGATCAGGTCGTTTGACCGCAGAGGCGATCTTAAGATCTTAAGTTTTTACCAAGCGTAAGCGGATGGTGCCCTTGGCGGTTGAGGGATCAACAATTCGCCCGTTCTGAGTAATGACAATTTTTCCTTTTGCTACCAATAGCCGAGCGGAAGATCGCACCTTTTCCATTAGCTCTTTGTTACTTTTGTCGGCGTTGGCCAGAACCTCCGATGGACATATCGTCTTTCCTGCGCCCCGCTTTTCTAAGAGTTCTAGAATTTGCGTTTCAAAGCCGTCCGCATTTTTATTTCGTCGGCACTTTTCACCGCAATACTTTATTTCGTCCCAATTTTTCGCCCACTTCTTACGTGGCTCGATCACGCGACCGCAGGTGGCGCAGGTTTTAGATTCAATTTTACTCATTGCGCTATTTTGCCTGGGACCAGGTTGGTTGACCATCGCCTTCTGACCTGATGACAAAATCCATTAAACCGCAATTCGGTATTTTACTTGTTCCGTGAATTTTCAGGCAGGCCTCTTTGATGCCGAGATCTTTGATTGCATCAAAGAAGTCGATTTGATCTTGAAGAGTCCACTGGCGAGAGCGGTGTGGGTTTGCAACTAAACCGGTTTCTTGAACGGCGAGATCCGTACCCATGCGTTCAAAGAGATCGGCCATGGACACGCGCCCTCTAAAAATAACGAGTTTGCCGTCTGGCAATCGGGTCCGCATCCGATTGAGCAGTGGAAGCACCTTTGGCCCTTGGACATTCGCCTCGAGTTCGTCGATTTGACCTTTTTTGAGAGCCGCGATGGTGAGCTTCATGAAGGTCAAATCTTCGCTTGAATCCATCGATTCGATTTTTAGCACGACGCGACCGTCTTTGATCTCGATACTATTATTCGAATCCGAATTCTCTGCGAGATGTTGTTTCAACTGAGAAAGCGGTGAGTGCGTCGATGTGGGAATCAATTCTTCAAATTCTTGGGGACAATTGGCGATGGCGAGCTTCCCAGACAAGAGCACGCCGAGCGGATACAAAACCATTTGCGCCATTTTGGGAGCCATCAGCCGCATACTTGCTTATCGGTTCTGCCAGAGAAATGCGTGAAAGCAGGACTAGATAAAGATCGAGGACCCCGTTATGCTACTTCAGTGCGTCCGGAGAATCCTATGTTGAAGAGGATCCTTCGGCCGAAGTTAAGTAGAAAGTCAGGATGACGGATTCACCAAGTATTGTTGTAGCAGGCGCGAGCGGATACATCGGCAAGGCACTTTTGCCGAAGATCTTAGAGAAGTTTCCGAACGCGCAAGTCACAGCGCTTTCGCGCAGCGCACAGAAATCCGATGATCCTAGAATCACGTGGAAGGCCTGCGATCTTTTTTCTTTGAAGTCTGTCGAAGAGGCGATGCCTTCTTCGGTAGATCTCGCTCTATATCTCGTGCATTCCATGGGGCCGACGGCCGCTCTCGATCAAGGAAGTTTTGCTGATTACGATCTTTTGCTTGCCGATAACTTTGCTCGCGTTCTGCGTAGGACGAAACTGAGACAAATGATTTATCTTGGCGGGTTGATACCTGAAACCGCGCACATGTCGCTTCATCTTCAAAGTCGCCTGGAAATGGAAGATGTTTTCAATCAATACGAGCTTCCATCGACGATTTTCCGTGCGGGCTTGATTCTCGGTGCGGGCGGGTCGTCCTTTCAAATCCTTTTAAAGCTCGTGAAGCGTCTACCTGTGATGCTCTGTCCGCGTTGGACTCAGACCCTGACAACGCCCGTCGATCTTGAAACGGTGCTCAATGCGATTTCGCGGGCCTCCCTCGCTGCGGATCACATTGGACGTACGTATGACCTAGCGGGATGCCAGCCGCTGACATATGTGGAAATGATGAAAGAGACAGCCAGGCGGTTAGGGCTAAAGCGATACTTCATACCAGTTCCGTTTTTTACGCCGACACTTTCCAGGCTTTGGGTGCGACTGATCACGGGTACGCCAAAAGACCTCGTCTACCCATTGATTGAATCTCTTGAGCATTCGATGGTGGCCCGACCAAAGTATTTTTTTTCTGATGAATCAAAGGGAAGAACTTATTTTGAGCTTCTTCAAAGTGCGTTTTTAGAAACCCGGTCCAATCGAACGTTCTTTCATTTTCGAGCGCAGCGAAAAACCGTAAGATCAGTGCAGCGCCTGACTTTGCCAGAAGGAAAAGATGCCGTGTGGGTGAAGAATCGGTACCTCACGTGGCTTCCGAGTTTCGTGTCGCCGTTCATAGGTGTCCGGACTGACGGAGAGACGAGTTACATTTTTCTTCGCTTTTTTAATATTAATCTTCTGGTTCTCGAGACAAGTCTTGAGCGCAGCAATGCCGATCGACAAGTTCTTTATATCAGTGACGGCCTTATGGTTTCAGGCGAAAAGCGAGGTCGGCTAGAGTTTCGAGTTGTTCTCAATCGTCAGTTTGTCCTAGCCGCGATCCACGATTACAAGCCGTCTCTCCCTTGGCTTATCTACAAATACTCCCAAGCACTCGTGCATCTCTTTGTGATGTGGGCCTTCGGGCGCGATTTGGAGACTAGCGATCAAGGCAGGCATAGCGAGAAGCAAGCCGGCAACTAAGGCTTCTTTGAAAGATCCTTCACGCCGATTGCGATAAATCGCAGAGTCTCTTTCGGTTTTGTGATCGCATCGATCTCAGCTTGTGGTCGCTTGGCATCTTTCAAAAGATGTTTTTGCTCTTCGACTGACTCGACATGTTTTACGTAGTGCCCCTGAAGTGCGACCTCTTTGCCGACGAGCTCCGTCGGGACGAAAAAACCGTAGTCTTTAAAAGTGACTCGTACTTTTTCGCCGGGATTCGCACCATTCACACTCATCCAGCATCCCTTCTTAGGGCAAACTTCGGCGACAGTCGCTTTAACAAGAGCATTTCCTTCTGTGGCCGAAGCCGACACAGCGGTGGCCTTGCTTGCATCAAATTTCACTTCGCCGTACTCGCCAGACGCATTTGGTGCAGGCGGTTTCATCGTCTGAGATTTTGGATTCTTAGGAGGCATCGAGTGGTCGGCAGCATGGCCGGCGCCATGACCAGCTTCATGTGCGGATGCGACGCCAGAAACCATGACCGACGAAAATGAAATCGCAAGAGCTAGCTTAGCAAAGTGTTGGATCATAAAATCTCCCCTAAAGTTGAGATCCCACTTTAGGGGTAAAACTAATAAAGGAAAACGCTATTTTTTTAGTTCCTTGTAAGCAGCCAGTACATTCACCCCAGAGTGGACCCAACCGTAAATGGCGTATCCTGAAAATTCAGGCATTGGCACGCGTGCGCTTATGTCCTTTTCGGTAGCACCGAGTTTAATTTCAGCGAGGACGTTCTTTTTAAGAGCTTCGAGATAGTCGATATGCCATTTGAGGTCTTCTTTACCGATTTTAACACTGTGCCCCGGTATGATTCGTGCGTCGTCTGGCAAAAAGGCATAAACCTTCTTGAGTGTGGTCAGTGTCGCTTCGACATTTCCATCTAATAGCCACGGGATCGCCGGCTTCAGTGCAATGATCGGATTCCCGGTCCAAAGGACTTTCGATTTGGGCTCCCAGATGAAAAGGTCGCCACCCGTTTGTGCGAATCCAAAATCAATGAGCTCGGGGCGAACACCGCCGAGATCCAACGTCAGCTTTCCGCCAGATGGTACGAGAATGTCAGCCGATCGTCCTACGATCGACTCGATACCGCGTCCCGCGCCAAAGTTTTGAATCATGAATTTTTTGTCGTCTTCGAGATGTTCCTCAATATATTTGGCTGTGTGCTGATGCTGAATAATTTTGGTTCTGTTTGAAAGGTACATGTTTCCAAATGAGTGATCACCGTGCGCACTCGTGTTAACGGCGAATAGAATCTCGCCTTTGGTCGCCTTTTTCACGAGTGCGGTTGCTTGGTTGAAGAGCTTTTTGTTGAGCATCGTTTCGATCAACAATACTCCCTTCGTGCCCACGATAAAGCCTCCGCTGGTGGCGGCAGCTCCGCCTTTTTCCTTCAGCGCGGGGGCATCCTTTGCATGGAAATAAAATATGCCGTCTGACAGTTTCTCGGAGGTCAGCTCAACTTTGTTGGCATCCCATACCGGCTCGCCGGCAGACGCGAAGTTTGCGCAAATGACTGCTCCCAATATGAAAACCGCGCCGGCGGTCGGTTTTTTGGCTACTCTTAAATCTCGCTTCATATTCATTTCTCCTTTTGGTTTGCTTCCAATTTATTGTTCTTGTTTTCGACTGTAAAACTCCGTTTGATGGATACAGTGTTCTCAAAAAGAGAACACTGTGAGGTGGAATAAAGTGGGCAAACTCGAAATGCTTCAAACGTTCGTTGCAGTTGTTGATGCCGAGGGCATCACTTCTGCTGCACGCAAGCTTGGCCTAGCAAAATCAGCTGTGAGTCGTCGGATTCAGGATCTGGAGTCCTCTTTGAACACCCAGTTGATTTATCGAAGTACACGGAGCTTCAGTCTCACGCCGGACGGAACTCAGTTTTATGAGCGATGTTTGCGTGTGATCGAAGACATTAGCGAGGCTGAGGCGAGCATTACAAAAAACTCAAGCGGTCTCGTCGGTGCGTTGCGAGTCACGGCACCCATGTCCTTTGGCGTCCTGGAATTGGCCCCTTTGATCGGCGAGTTTCTTGTAAAGCATAAGGATCTCAAACTTGAACTGGAATTGAATGATCGGATGGTCGATATCATTGCCGAAAACTTTGATGTCGGACTGCGAATTAGTAAGTTCGAAGATTCAGCGCTCGTCGGACGAAAGATATCGTCAATTACGCACATTGCAGTTGCTAGCCCAAGCTATTTAAAGAAAATGGGGACACCAAAGTCACCTTCTGAACTCAGCGGGCATCGAGGTATTATTTATTCCAACAAAGACCCGCGAGACTATTGGTTGTTCGACTCTAAAAAACCAAACGGCAAAGTAGACCTGTCAAAAATTTCGTGTTCATTGAAAATCAACAACGGCGAGGCAATTCGAGAGGCTGCCGCTGCGGGATTGGGCATCGCCTTATTGCCGTCTTTTATAGTTAAAAAGTCGATTCTCGATGGAAGGCTGAAGGCGATCTTGCAAGACTACCAAAGGCCGCCGGTGTTTCTCTATGCCATCTATTCAAGTCGTAAAAACACATCGGCGAAAGTTCGCTCCTTCGTTGAGTTCTTAAGCAAGGCTTGCGCCCACAATAGCTATTTGTGAACATAGTTAGATGCCGAAGCTTTCCAAAACCTTCTACGGTTTAGTGGCCGTCGTCTTGGTCTTTGCGGCCATCGCATCTGCGTATTCTTTCTTTCGACCCGCAAGTAGAAGAGCGCGCTGGGTCAACGAATTTGTCGCGACTTACCGGGCGGATCACACGGCACCTACGATGGATCCCGCCAAATGTTCCGCTGTTTTGTCCCGAGCGAAAGCCATGGTGGGGGCCGATATTCGATATGATCCTGCGTATTACAAACTCGACTTTCCGGGGGGAGATGTACCGAGTGACGTGGGAGTCTGTGCCGATGTCGTTGTTCGCTCGTTGAGAGCCGTCGGAATGGATCTTCAAGCGCAGGTTCATGAAGACATGTCGAGCAGCTTTGCTGAGTATCCGAAGCTTTGGTCACTTTCCGAACCTGATAAAAACATCGATCATAGGCGAGTGCCGAATCTGATGACCTATTTCAGTCGGAAGTTTTCCTCGATGCCCTTATCGGCTGAGGCGAGCGACTTCGCTCCGTGCGACATTGTTGCGTGGGATCTCGGCGGTGGAGTGACTCACATTGGTATCGTTTCGGATGAGGGCTCTGACAACTCTGCGCCGGCCATGATTCATCACATTGGTGGACGGCCAAGTATGGAGTACGTTCTGTTTAGCTGGCGAATGATCGGTCACTTCAGAGTACATTCGAGTGATTGAGGAAATTCTAAATAGCTAGATGGAGTACCGCGCAATGACGAAAACTGCACTCGTGACCGGTGGAAGTAATGGAATTGGAAAAGCATTTGCCGAGCGTTTGGCGAGCGAGGGCTACGCTGTTACGGTTGTCGCAAGAAGTGAAGCTAAGCTAAAAGCGCTCACTGAAAAGCTAGGCCCTAAGCATTCGTATCAGGTCGCTGATTTATCATCCGACGATGGCCAGCGGAAGATTCAAGCTCTTATCGAGTCCGGAAAATTTGATTTGCTTGTGAACAATGCCGGCGTGGGCACAGTGGGCAGTTTTACCGAAACACCATTTGACCAGCAAATGGCTATGTTTCGACTTAACTGCGAAGCGGTAGTTCGCTTTTCCTACGCGTTTTTAAAAAATGCCAAACGCGGCGACGCCATGATCAATGTGTCTTCGGCTTTGGCGTTTATGCCGACGCCATCTATGGCGCTTTACAGTGCGACGAAATCTTTCGTCACGGCACTCACGGATTCGCTCTGGTACGAGCAGCAAAAAGCGGGTGTATACGTCATGGGTCTTTGTCCAGGAATCACCGAAACTGGCTTTCAGGTTGCGGCTGGAGGAAAAACCGAAGATTTGCCGAAGGGGCTGTCTCAGACGCCAGAACACGTTGTCGATGTAGCTTTCAAGGCACTTTTAGCTCGAAAAAAGCCGACGGTTTTGACCGGAATGAAAAACGCGATCTTTGCAGCTCTGTCACGCTTTCTATCTAGGAAAGCCGTTGTGAAAATGACGGGTGGGATGATGCCGCAAAAATAGAAAGTATAAGTCGATTCTATTTTGAATTTATTCGGCGGCTATTTGGTGGATTGTTCAATTCAAAGTTCGCGGTTTAAGTCGCACTGGAGTTTGGAGTATACCCATGCAGATGTGTCGACATGCCTTAAATTTCTTGCGGCAGTTCTTGGTGCTGTCACTGCTCCTAAGCGCATCTGCTTCACAAGCCGGTATCCTTGATACCTTTCGAGATGTTTTTCGTGGTTCGCCAAAAATCGAAGTTGTCGATCAGGGCTATGTTCAAGGCGTTTACACAACTTCAAGTCCAGCGATGCTGGAAGCAGATATCGCGAAATTTTTGGGAATTCCGTACGCGGCGCCGCCCGTGGGCGCCCTTC
>JAXMMN010000126.1:0-3534 GCA_034366485.1 Bdellovibrionales bacterium | reverse complement strand
GTCGGTGCAGACTCGCGTTTCTTGTGGGCAAAGCATTCCGAATGGAACAGTTTGATACCCAAATGCAACTTTGGACGTTCCATGCGGAAGCGTTTCACCCCATGGCAACTGGCACGCAATCGGCGTTCGCCGCGCACAATTTTGATACTTCCCAGTGCCGTTAAGCACACCGTTCACACACGTGAGATCCGCTGTTTTACATTCTTCCGTGTAAGCCACCGTTGGTTTATCGTATGCAGTGACCGTGATCCCATTTTCGATGATCTGACCCCACGGCGTGATGCAGACGGGCTCGATGCTAACTGGAATTTCGATGATTTCAGACGCATTCGGCGCAGGACCTAAGTTCGCAATTTGCAGACGCACTTTGTGAGTTTTGCCGAACGTTCCTGTCGCGAGGCGAATCGTGGCGGTGACGGAATTGGAATTGGTCGGTTCTAGACATTGCACCATGATCTCGGGGGAACTTGAATCACAGGCGTGCCACGCGAGAGGGAACTCGGTTCTCTCATTGATCAGCGTCAGCACCACGGATCTCGAACTTGAAAACGAAGACAGCCAAAGTTTTTGCGGAACAGCGAGGAACTTTGGTGGACGATTGTATTGAATTAAATGCGCGTGTGAATACTGAACCGGCTTTAGATTGAGTGGTGTGACGGCTTGGTTTTGTGAATAAAGTTGCTTCAAAGAAAGATTCACCACAAACCGACTTGGGTATTTACAGTCGGTTCGTTCGTCAGAGCAAAGGGCGGTAAACGTTGTCGATGCTTCAAATCGGCAAAGCGCTCGGCGATCTTCACCGCAACCTTGACCGCTTTCATCAAAAAGCGCTGGCTTGTCTGGAGGCGCCGTCCAGACTTTTTTAAGTGTCGGGTCTGTGAGGTCAATCAGCCAAAGTGGAAAGGGTTTTCCAATTGCACAGCCAGGCGGAGTCCCGCGGGCGGGATCTCCTAGGCAATCACGCAGATCTTTATTCATTTCGTGTTGCGCACTGAAGATGAAAAGTCCTCTGTCTTGCACGACGCCGTGGAAGAAGTTTCCAAGTTGGTCCCGGGTGTTAACTTGGCGAGTGCGTTTTAAGAAGATTCCCTGATTCTCTTGCAGCGTTAAAAAAGCGACAGCAGAAAGTGCGACGATCACGGTGACGACCAGCGCCTCCATGATACCCACACCACTTTGAGAGCGAAGAATTTTTAAAAATTTCATAAGCACACTCGCTGGTGATCAGTGACGGTGACGGTTCCGTTGAGACAAGTGTAAATTTTGAAGGAGGGCGTGCACGTCGTCATCCCGGGCGGAACGGTTTCCGTGAAAGTATTGTTGTGCAGCAGATACTTCGGTGCGGTCGGGGTTTGTGTCAATAGCGGACAGTCCCGGGTCAGCGGTGTTGTGTACACGTACTCAGGCGATCTCTTGTAGGGATGAGTGGCGGGAAGAGATGGCCATTCGGCCTGTACACGCGCAATCGCAAGTTTCGCCGTTCGCTCACTTAATTTAAAAGAAACGAACGCTTTTCCATTTTCAAACTTTGAACAATCGACTTTGACGTCTTTGTCGCCTTCGCACTTTATCCAAACTGGATTTTCGAGGCGCGCATCATCGCTGAGAATCGTGACGGTGAGAGTCGTGTTGATAAGATCGCCCGCGATTCGACCGTCAGAAAGAACGGCATGCGGTGAGGGAACGCGAAACCATCCGGGCCGAACGGTAAAGCCCAATTTCAACGGTTGAAGCGGAAGATTGCGCGGCTTGTAGTTGAAGTTGCCAAAGCCTTTTTCGACAGCGCGTTCGAGTTTCAACTGCGCATCAATCGTCGATTGCATAACGGTGTAGGCACCCAAGCCCACAATCGAGAGCACCACCAGAGATATGAGAATCTCTGGTAGTGTAAACCCGCCTTGTATAGAAGTCCTTCGTTGTTGAGTTATTGGCTCAATTCCATTTTTGCGATTGTCTGAAGCTGCATGTTCGACGTTCCTTCGTAGATCTGGCCAATTTTAGCATCGCGCCAGAACTTTTCGACCGGATATTCACGCGTGAAGCCATTACCGCCGAAAAGATCGATCGCGAGCGACGTGATTTTTTCTGCTGCACGAGAAGAATAGAGTTTGGCCATCGCGGCCTCTTCGATGAACGGCTTCCCGGAGTCTTTCAGGCGGGCAGCGTTGTAAACGAGAAGCCGTGAAGCTTCCAATTGAACGCGCATTTCAGCCAACTGAAACTGCACGCCTTGGAATTCGGCAATTGGTTTGCCAAACTGCTCACGTGATTTCACGTATCCGAGAGCCGCTTCATAGGCGCCTTGTGCAATGCCGACCATTTGTGCGCCGATGCCGATGCGGCCTTCATTCAATGTTTCGATCGCGATTTTATAGCCTTTGCCAACTTCGCCTAAGATATTGTCCTTTGGAACTTCGCAGTTTTCAAAAAGAAGTTCGCACGTTGAGCTCGCGCGAATGCCAAGCTTGTCTTCTTTCTTCCCGACCGTGAATCCTTTGAATGATTTTTCAACGATGAAGGCGGTGATGCCTTTGTAGCCTGCGCTTGGGTTGATATTGGCAAAGCAAATGAAGACAGAAGCTTCTTTGCCATTCGTGATCCAAAGCTTCGAACCATTAAGGACCCACTTGTCGCCTTTGTCTTCTGCGCGAAGTTTCAACGCAAAAGCGTCCGAGCCCGACGTGCTTTCTGAAAGGCAGTAGGCGCCGACCCATTCGCGAGCAAGTTTCGGAAGATATTTCGTGCGAATGGCTTCCGTGCCGAAGCGAAGGAAGGCATTGGTGACCAAAGTGTTTTGTACATCCATCAATACGGAGATTGAACCATCGACTCGCGCGAGTTCTTCGACGGCGAGGCAGGCCATGGTGAAAGTTCCGCCGGCGCCGCCATATTTTTCCGGCGATTCGACGCCCATGAGTCCCATTTCGAAGAGTTTTGGAAGTAGCGACGGCTCAATTTGGGCTTGCTCATCCATTTTCGAAACGATGGGTTTAATTTCCGCTTCGGCAAAAGTGCGCACAGCGTCGCGAAATGCGAGTTCGTCTTCACTTAGGGTGGTCAGTGCTGGGCGTGCTGATTCTTGAGACATGGCAAAAGCCTCCGTAAGACATGGTTGCGATCAAGTTTTAACTCGTAGTAGTTTTGCGTCAAGTTCTCATACAACGAACGGAGTGAGCGTGTCGGCAAATCAGTCTAGTTCAGCGAACGTGGTGAGGGTTCTAGTCGCAAAGCCAGGACTTGACGGGCACGATCGCGGCGCAAAAGTCGTCGCGCGAGGTTTAAGAGATGCTGGATTTGAGGTCATTTACACAGGACTTCACCAGACGCCCGATATGGTTGTTGCGGCGGCTCTTCAAGAGGACGTCGATGTGATTGGGCTTTCGATTTTGTCCGGTGCGCATTTGCCCTTGGTCCATGCTGTTCAAGATCGAATGAAAGCGGCGAATTTAAAAAAACCTATTTTCGTCGGCGGAATTATCCCGCCGGACGATGCAAAGTCTCTCTTGGATTCAGGCGTCGCCGCGGTGTTTGGCC
>JAXMMN010000125.1:0-3917 GCA_034366485.1 Bdellovibrionales bacterium | reverse complement strand
TTACTCAGAAGTCGAGTTCGAATCCGATCTGGGGCACTTTCGTCTGGAGCTGCCACACTTTCCCGGTTCCCTTGCGAGCAAGGATCTGAAGTTCATGGTCGACATTGGTTGCCACACAAAAAATTTGATTGGGTGAACCAACGAACTTGAGTTTAAAATAAAGTCTTCATTTATGAATTTTGATGCCTTACTTCAAGAAACCGAGACTGCACTTCGCGCGGGCCAACGCGAGCTCGCACGAGCGAACTTGCTAAAAATCAAAGGCAAGGCCCTTCCACGATCGAAGGCAAGACAGTTCGCCACACTGGCTCGACGCGCCGGAATGCTAGATGTCGCACTTCAGATCATGCGTCCGATTGTTCGACCCAAAACTAATCTTGATGTCGCCGCAAGTGCGGAAGAAATCGCAACCTATGGACTTATTCTCCTTGGTTTCGGTGCGATTCAAGAATGTCGTGCGATTCTCAATTTGTCGGATCAAAACAATCCCGACATTCTGATGGCGCAAGCGTTTAGCTCGATTAAAATCTGGGACTACGCAAAGGCGATTGTCTTTTTAGAGAAGTACATCTCCTCTGATTCATTGAAGGGCTCATCGAGTGACTCCCCGTCCGACTACCTTAAAACAGTCGCAATGGTAAATCTCGCGGCCTCCCAGATCGCCATCGGAAATCCGGCAAATCTGGAACGAGGACGACATCTCGTGAAAGAGCTTTTAGAAAAAACCGCCAAGGAGGGCTGGGCGCTTCTCGAATCCAATGCGCGTGAACTCGCGCTTCAGGTGGCAATTCAAGATCGCGACTGGGCTTCCTGTGATTCCTTTTTCATGAAAGCGGACGAAGTTGCAAACGGTCAACCAGCCGACTCACAGCTTTTTACTCAGAAGTGGCGAGCCATCTCTGAGGTTCTTCGCGAAAAGGAAAGTGTCGAGGGACTGGCGAAGCTTAGAAAAGTTCGGCACCATGCGCTCGAGCAAGGCCATTGGGAAACAGTTCGCGACTGTGATTTTCATGAAGCAATCGCAACCAGAAACTCAAATCTTGCATTGCATGTTTATTTCGGAACGCCCTTTCCCACCTACCGAAAAAGACTACGAGATGCCACAGCCGACTGGCTTGTGATTCCGGATTCGTATTTACATCACCCACTACCACAAGCGACTGCCGAGACACGGATTTTTCAGATGAACTCTGGAGAAGAGCGAAATAACAAAAACGTCACGCTTCCGGTGGGAAAGTCGCTGCACACGGCACTGCAAATACTTGTCTCTGACTTCTATCGTCCCTTTCTCATCGGATCGCTTTTTTCTGAAGTGTTTAGAGACGAATACTTTAACCCTGTTTCTAGCCCACGACGGGTCGCATTTCTCGTGCATCGATTGAGAAATTGGTTTGACGAAAACAACGTTCCACTCGACATCGTCAGTAATCGCGATGGGTATCGACTACTCGCAACGGCGCCATACACGTTAGAGCTTTCCTCTCAAGGCTCTAGCGGCGCCACTAGCAATCAAAGTCAGTACGAACGCCTTCAAGGCTTCTTGAAAAGGAATAACGTCGCCGAGTTCACGGCTCGAGAAATTGCAGTTGCGCTGGATACGTCAGAAAGAAGTGCGAGATATTTTTTGAAATGGGCCGTCGAAAGCAATTTGGTAACTCGGACAGGCTCGGGCCGCCAGATCCGCTATAAACTTTAGATTGTTTGGACCAGCGGACAAACTGTTACTCCGCAACACAGTGTCCTCTGAGTTCACAGAGTTTGGCCCTTTGTGTGATCTTGAAACACTGAAAAACAATAGCTATCGCCGTGAATTTTATCACGATTCTCATCTCGAGACACCGCGACTGTGGATGGGCCGGTTGGTTTAAGTCTTGCTCCCTATCTTGTGAATAGGCGTAGGGATACATAGGTACGTTCACGTTGGTTGTCTCTTGAAAGGGGCTGTTTCCTATGAAGCTCATTCTCATGATAGTTTTATCGGTTGGCCTTTCGGGCTGCCTCCCAAATGAAGGCGCAGTTCAAAACGGTGCCGATAAACCGACGCTTGAATTTCAAAACAGTTCTGGTGGAGGCAATGGAGACTACTACGGTGGAAAGCCAGAGCCCGGCACTTATTCGAGAGTTGCTTCTTTCAGCTCGTGTTCCGCTTCATGCTTATGCAATCCGCTGATATCCGAAAAGATACAAATCAGTGAAACCAGTGCAACGCTATCGAAGCGTGATCCGACCACCTGCAAGGTGATGCGCCAAGAAATCGACTTCAACGAACTCGAGTACGCCGCCTACGAACCCGGACGAGTTGGACATTCCGAGGGAATCTACGTTAAGTCCGGTGTGCTTCAAACACAAGGCATAAACGAAGCTTGGTGTCGCCTAGAGGGCAGCAACACTCGCACAGGTTACGATGTCATCGTGACGGCAAACTATGACAAAAGAGAATTCGCTTCGAAAGTCACTGACTCTAAACTTCTTAGAAATGGCGAAACCGTGCGACGAGAATTTCATGTTGATTCACTCGAACGAGACATCCAGCCAGACAGCAGAATCAGATACCGAAGCGACGACTTCGTTCTCGAAGTTGACCTCACCAAATTCAATGCTGTCACAGGTAAATTTAGTTCAAAGGTCAAATTTGAAGCTAGCGGCATCGATCTGGAGACTTCGATCGGCTGTCGCCTCAGTGGAGAACTAGAAACGGCAAACTAGTTGCCCCCGCGCTTTTCCGAGACAAAGCGGTAGGCATCAGCTTGCGAAAGACCAGGACCCTTGACCATTTTCCCGTTTTTATTAATAACGGCCCACGTGCCACCGACAACCGTCGAGTGCTCTTCTTCCTCGGCTTTATGGCGAGTGCAGGGATTTTTTTTATCGGAAAGACAGATGACCGAATATCCACCAGAAAACGGTGTCGCAAAATCGTAGCGAGCAGAAATCACCGTTTTCAGTCGTTCATCGAGGAAGCCAAGCTTTCCATCTCGCGCTACAAATCTCGCCATCGACTCTTCAAAGTAGTCAGGTCCATTATCGAAGAAAGCGACCTGACGAACAACAAAACCACTCTTTGTTTTAAGCAGATACCCAAGCCTCGGCCCAAACATCAGCGCATTCGCGCTTTTTTCGGTTGGAAAACTGATTGGAAATGGCTTTTTGAAATCCAATTTTTCTACTTTATTCCAATCCACCAAAGCCGCAGCGAACTTGTCGAGGACGGGTTTTGACAGTTTGACGGTTCCGTCTGCGTGAACCACCTGTCCTTCGCCACAGTTTTCAATTCGCACCTCGCGATCAAGCCCGCCAGAAAGTACACATAGACCAGCTGATTTGGGCTGCGATGAGACCTGTGATTTTGAAAGGGACGGAATTCCGGCGCAGAGAAAAAACATCGAATATACCAGGACGCGCATGGGGCCCTTTGTCCCATTCCACTTCTGAGAGGAGTGACTTCTCGTCCCATTCAACTTGATCACGCTTGTCGTCAATTCGGTGGTCATACACCTGCCTCTTCGTTTAAATCGCGCTGTCTCAACATTCTTACCTAGGCACGGTCCTTGTACAACCGTGTAGATCAACCGGTTTCAGAACCGGAAAGTTTGAATGTTCAATTTTCTTTCGGGGGTAAAATTAAATGAAGTCGATTCCAGCTGTCCAAAAGTACATGACGGTGATGCCGCACACCATTGGTGCAGATCAGCCACTGACAAAGGCCGAATCTATGATGGCGGAGTACCGCGTGCGACATCTTCCTGTTCTTTCGGGAGGCCGCTTGGTGGGTATACTTTCCGACCGCGATGTTCGACTTGTCGAAAGCTTTCGCGACGTTGACCCGGAAAAAGTAACGGTCGAGGAAGCCTACACTCCGGAGCCCTACATCACGAAACCAGAAACGCCGTTGAATCAAGTTTGCTCAGAAATGGCCG
>JAXMMN010000124.1:0-1245 GCA_034366485.1 Bdellovibrionales bacterium | reverse complement strand
GCGACTGTTGGCCTCATGAAGCCTGGTAAAGAGGTTTCTGACCTAGGTAAAGTGAAGCTTGCCAAACGTGAAATCCATGAGATTTTATCTCCTGTTTGCGGAACGCTTAAAGATCAAAAAGGTTTGTAAAACAAGTGAATCGGCAACAGACCCGCCAAACCACCATCAGCGGTCGAGATTACACAGAACAGACGGATGGCCGAATTGTTTTTTCGCGAGAATTCCTTTTGGCGAGGGGAACTTGTTGCGGGTCCGACTGCCTCAATTGCCCGTTTGAATTTGAAAAACAACTCCCTAAACACCAAGTAGTTCAAGATCTGCGCCCAGTGATTTCCATGGTGCCGTCATGGACCGAAACTTTGATTTCAGCAGGGGCCAACGTCGTTGGTCGAACTCGATTTTGTATTCATCCAAATGACCGGGTTCGAAAAATTAAAGTACTTGGAGGCACAAAAAATGTGTCTCCTGATTTTAAAGAAGCAATGAGTTTCCTTGCTGAAAAGAGCAGACCTTCTCACGAGCGTCCGCTGGTCATTCTCGACAAGGAAGAGAATCCGAAAGACTTCGAAGCTCTTTTTCAGAATGAAGGCTGTGAGGTATTTGCTTCGGAAGTCACTTCGCTTCATTCCTTTAGCCGAGAGCTAAAGAATCTTTCAGCGCTATTTCCCAATCTTTCGTCGGTTGCTTGCAATCTTAACCTGTATGCCGATCGTGTTGAAAAGCTGCTGCAACATAATGCCTCAACGAACGGCGGTCCGTTTGGATTTGGCGAAGCTTTCATCGCGGACAAGAGATCTTCATCGTCGATAGATCTCAAAGAGTTATCTAGGAATATTCAACGGGGAGAAGCGCAGATTGCATATGTGATTTGGAAGTCTCCTTGGATGTGTGTTGGGCCCGGTACGTACATTGAATCCGTCTTGCAATGGCTCTTTAATAGGCCGTCCACGTCCCATCTGACCACATCGCTTTTGTGGACCGGCTCTCGCGGCAAGGGTAAATACCCGGAATTTGACCTGGAAGAAGTTCCAGAAAACACGGTGCTGGTTTACTCATCGGAACCTTATCCTTTTGGCAAAGAGGTATCTCTTTTGAGGCCAGGTATTCTCGTCGATGGCGAAAGAATCAGTTGGTTTGGGATCAGGTCGATTCGTTATCTCGAGGATATTGTCGAAACTTGTCGGTGATCTTAACTCGAGGCTCAAAAGCGGCATCTAACGACGAATCCAAGCCTACCTAGGCGCG
>JAXMMN010000123.1:0-2153 GCA_034366485.1 Bdellovibrionales bacterium | reverse complement strand
GGCTCTGGGAAAACCTATTTTGCGAAAGCCTTAAAAGCCGAGCTCAATAGGGGTTCTCGAGTCTGTGAGATCATCTATCAGGATTCATATTATATCGACCAATCCGCAAAGTTTGATTTTGACGGTGGCTCAGTCAACTTTGATCATCCATCGAGCCTCGACTTCGATCTTTTGGCCCGGCATCTTCGTGCGCTGAAAACGGGGAAGCCGATTGCCGTTCCGATCTATGATTTTGTTACCCATTCTCGAAAACCTGAGACCGAAGAGGTCAGTCCACTTCCGATAATTTTGGTTGATGGAATTCTTATATTTGATCCGCCCTATTTAAGGGAAGTTTTCGACGAACGCATTTTTTTTGAAACTCCAGAGAGCCTGAGGTTTCAGCGGCGTCTCGAGCGAGATGTCGTCGAGCGGGGACGAAAAGAAGAAGGCGTTCGGCAACAGTTTGAAAAACAAGTGAAGCCCATGCACGATCAGTTCGTAGAGCCTACGAAGGTTTTTGCAGATACGATTGTTCGCGATGTGGGTGAATTTGATTCGATTTTAAGTCAGTTTGTTTCAAAGCTAACGATATGATTTTAAACTTCTAAGGAGCTAGCAGTGATTGTCGAAACGAAACATCAGGCCCGGGCCATTTCCACTTTCCTCGCGATCTTGCTCTCTGCTTTTACAGTTGTTGCGACTGGACTGAAGGCGCACGCAAATTCGAATCCACCAGGGAAGAAAGACGTCTGGGCGGAAGTTGATCGCTTGGCTGGCGAACAAAAACTTCAAGCGGCGCTCGATAAAGTCATCGAAATGACAAAGTCGGGAGCTCTGCAAGGTGATTCCGAGCTAAGTGCCGAGGCAATCATTCGTGCTGCTCAATTGAAAATTGGACTTCATGGCTATGAGACGGCGGTACGTGAACTTAAGGCAGCTGCTTGGCCAAAAGAATCGACAGCAAGAATTCTGCTTGGACTCTATTACGCCCATGCGCTGATGTCCTATCAGCAGATTTACAGCTGGGAAATTCGAAGTCGTGAAAAAACAGTATCAACAAAAGAAGTTGATCTAAAGGCGTGGACGACCGAGCAGCTGGGTAGTGCGATTGGCGCAGCCTTTGATGACGTTATGAAGGAAGGTGGAGCGACTCTGGAAGGTCCTGCGCCCGCCTTTGTGGGGAAGTTCCTCGACAAGAACTCTCATCCGTCAGGTGTTCGTCCGACGTTGCGAGACGCAGTCGTCTATATGACGGTCGAGCATTTACGAAATACACAGTTTTGGACGGCTGAACAGTCAGCGGAGATTTATCGAATTGAGATCGACAAGCAATTCGAAGGATCTGCGTCGTCGGCGACAGCGAGAATTTCAGCTGGGGACGAGCGTTTTCATCCGCTTCGTCGGCTTGCATCTTGGTTGAATGATCATCGTGAGTTCCACACACGTGCCGGTCGCATCGAGGCGATCATGGAAACTCGCTACGTGCTTTTTGAATCTTTGTATTCGGCGATGACTGAATCAGACGATCGACTTGAGCTTCGAAAGCGTTTGGCAAAATACCAGGAAAGCAATTCGAACCTACCGTGGTGGTCTCGTGGTCAGGCGCTTCTTGCTGATTTCGTGCGCCAAGATGTGGTAGCTGGTGGACTTATTCAAGCTCGCGCGATCGCGAAAGCCGGACAAGAGCGCCATCCGTCGTCTTACGGCGGTACCCTGTGTGCGGCGATTGTGAATGAAATTGAACGACCTGAGTATCGAATGAACGTCATGGCCACTGACGGCGGTGATAAGCCGTCGATCATGGTGCAATATAAAAACCTATCAAAACTTTTCTTTCGTGCTTACGCCGTCGACATCGACAGCATCTTGAAGTCGAAAAAAAATGGCGGCGATTTACTTTTGTCAGATGATATTCTTCGGCCGATTCGTGATGGACGGGCGAAACAGGTTTCCGACTGGAATGTCGCACTTTCGCCGACCCCAGATTTCGCCCTCCACAGAAAACTTGTCATTCCGAAACTTCCAAAGTCCGGTGGCTACATCATTCTCGCAAGCTCCAAGGCGGACTTCTCTGGCGACGATAACGTCGTATTATCAACCCGCTTTTTGTATTCCAACTTGGTCCTTGCCGTTGGACCGCGTGGAGATCAACCGGAAAAAGCCACCAAAAA
>JAXMMN010000122.1:0-6853 GCA_034366485.1 Bdellovibrionales bacterium | reverse complement strand
GGACGTGCTGTTTCCTTGATGGAAACAGACGGCTTTGTGAAAATCATTGCCGACGCCAAAACTCACATCGTGCTTGGCGTTCACATTGTAGGACCAGAGGCCTCAAACTTGATTTCAGAAGCGGCATTGGCTGTTGAAATGGGCGCACGAATTGAAGATCTCGCATTGACGATCCATCCGCATCCAACTTTGGGTGAAACGATGATGGAAGCGGCAGAAGCGACACTTGGTCACGCGATTCATATCATTCAGAAGCCTTTGGGCGGTTCAAAACCGGGCGCGGGTCCAAGAGCGCATGCTTGATCGGCGAGAGAATGATTGAACCAGAGCGACCGATTGAGTTTTTGCGGGAGCCGGCAATGTTGGCAGTTGAGGACTGGGGACTTGTTTCTTACAAAGAGGCGCTGTCCCGGCAGGAAGAATACGTCGATCAAGTCGCGCGCGAATTGCGACGTGAAACTCTTGTCTTCTGTTCGCATCCGCCAGTCGTGACACTTGGTCGGGGAACAAAGCCTGGAGATGTCTTTGGCTGGACGGGCGAGACCTATGACGTTAGTCGTGGGGGGCGCGCGACGTATCACGGCCCGAGTCAAATTGTGGCTTATCCGATTCTCGATCTTAACTCTCGCGGTCGCGATCTGCATCTTTACATGAGAAAACTTGAAGTGGCCGTTTTGGAAACGCTTCGTTCCTTTGGGATTTCCGCCGAAGCCAATGCACTTCAAATCGAAGACGGCGCTGTCGAAGCGGCGCCCGCGACTGGCGTTTGGATCGGTGAAAAGAAAATTGCCTCTATTGGGATCGCTGTTCGAAAGTGGATTTCATTTCACGGACTGGCACTTAACGTGAGCGCCGATCCGCTTGCGTTTGGCGGGATGAAACCTTGCGGGTTTGCGCCAGGGAGCGTGATTTCGATGGAAGATGTTTTGGGGGTCCAACCAAATCTCGATACTGTGCGCGCGCGACTGGAAACAGAACTGCTCAAGCAGCTATCCGACTTTTGTCTATAGAGACCAATGTCTCGATCGACTTAAAATATACGCAAATGGTCAAAAATATCCGCAGTTTGTAAGAAACTGTCTACATGAGAATGCTCATGTGTCAGCGCCGATTTGAAACGAAAACCCCAAGGGCGTTTTTTGCGGCATTAATCGCAGCGCTGTTTATTTTTTCGATCGTTCCGCCTGCTTTTGGAAATGACGATGAGGATGCTCCGAAGCGTGATGTGTACGATCTTCCGACACCGGTCGCGATTCAGGGACGTACCAATAACATCGATCAAAGTGTGTCGCTAAACTTCGGCTACATTCCGACGGACTCGTTCAATCGCGGCTTCCCTCTGTCGTTCAATTACGCCTACTATTTCCGACCATTTCTTGCCTGGGAAGTTTTGAGCTTCGGATACAACTTCAACAGAGAAACTCAGCTGAAAGAGGATTTTCGAAATCTAGGCGTCGCTGTTCAGAATCTTGGGTTCGGTGGGCAGATCGACTTTCCTCAGAATATTATCATGTCCGGCATCGTGTACACGCCGCTCTATGGGAAGTCGCTACTCTTCAACAAATCTCTCGTTCACAGCGAAACGAGCTTTTACCTAGGGGCTGGCTCATTGGTATTTAGCAAAGTCGGGCATGTACCAACTCTTGCGCCAGGACTTCAGGGTCGATACTTTATTTCGCCCAAGACGGCGCTTCGGTATTATCTTCGTCAGTATTTTTTCAATGACTCCCAACTTGGGCTTACGGGGATCACTGATATCGGCATTGGAATTGAAACCCAGTTTGAACTTTTCAGCCGCAAGAGCTCTGAGTCCGAGGACGAGTAAATGAATCGTCTGATTGGAGTGCTGCTTTCTGTTGCGTTGCTTTTCACGTCCGTACCCGTGATTTCGCAAGAGTCCAACGCGAGGGCGAAATCAGGAAAATCTTCCGAGCCCAAAGCGCCGGGTCCAATTGTTCTGGATCCAAACTATGTAAGTCAGTTTCGTGAGCTTATGAAGTCGCCCAAAGAAAAAGCGTGGGATCTTCAGATTCCGTCACGCTCGGCGACAGGTCCGGCTCTGGAGGAATTAAAGCTACTTGTCGCAGAAGCGTTAATCGCGAAGGGGTATTCGCTTGCCGCTCAGGCTGTGTACTTGGATGTCGCACTTCGAGCGGTAGGAACTTCCCAAGGTGTCTGGGCCCTTCACGCCCTAGATCAGTTGGCAAAATCAAACGAGTTGGACGATCAGCTGATCGAAGAATTTTCGTATGAATTTGATGGTACTGTTGATGGAAATTCTGAGCGTTCGATGCTTGCTTACTTTCGCGCGCGTGCGCTTTTGCGACGAGGCTATCAGGAGTGGGCGACGAAAGAGCTGTCGAAGGTTTCTACGGATACTCAGTGGCACGCGGAAAGATTGTTTGAGCGAGCAGCTGAAGTTTTGGCTGATGGTCGAAACGACGAAGCCGAAGCTTTGTACGAGGACCTAATAAAACGAGAAATTATCCGTCTGCCCACAAAGCAGTTTTCGCTTTTAAATCGGGCTCGGCTTGTTTTCGAGCGAGGAAACTATGATGAAGTCCTCGAGGTCGTAAGGTCAGTGGATCTGCCTATGCGCGAACGAGCCAGAGCACTTTTGGAAATGGCCTGGTCGCGCTACTACTTAAAGGAATATGGGAAAGCGCTAGGTATACTAAAGGTCATCGATTCTGCTTTTTTTCAAATGTTGCGTTCTCCAGAGGCGGATCTCCTTCGGATGGTCATCGAACGAGATTTGTGCCGTTACGATTTAATCAAAGAGTCAGCCGCCTCATTTCGCGAGCGATACAAAACAAGTTTTAAGCAAATCGAATCGCGCTTGATTTTAGATCAAGATGTGCAGTTAAAGCAGCTAGCGCTTCAGGGGAGAAACCTCCAAAAGCGCGCGACCTTGATTCACCGGTATCGTACAGAAATCAGAGCACTTGAAGACGAGGATCTACGTGCGGCACCGGGCCTTCGCGAAACTGTCTTGCGGAACTTGCGTATCGGAGCGTTGAAATCTGAAAATGCGATCGCTCGCGCGCTTCCTCGGGAGATTGAGAAGGTCGCGAGTCATCTTATTGAACTTCGAGATCAAGTGACATTCTTAGAATATGAGGCTTCCATCCGACCGCTGACAGCCATTCCGCCCGACGAAGCGGACTATCAGCCGACACCGGCCTCGAAAACACGCTTCGATCGTCTCTATTGGCCGGTGATCGACGAATCGTGGTGGGATGAATTGGACTCGTACGAGGTTTTGATCCGAGCGCGATGTGCGCAGCCGTTGTCGGCCGATGCACTTAAGAAAAAAGCTGCGCCGAAGCCTGTCGTTCAAGAAGAAGAGGAAGAGGAAGAAGAAGAAGAGGAGGAGGACGAGTGAGTCTTATGCGACGCACACTCCTACACGCCGCCTCTTCGGTGGTCTTTGTTCTTTGTGCCGCGGCTTCGGCTGGCGCGCAAGAGAAGGAAGGTCCGATATTGTCACCCAAAGTGACGACAGGCCTACGTCGAAACTTTTCTGCTACAGAAGTTAGCGAGCTGCAGGAACAGTTGCGATCGACCGAAAAAAAAATCACGGTGACTGTTTCTGAAATCAAACGTGTTCGAGATACCGAATTTTTGCCTGAGTTATACTTTTCCCTCGCCGACCTCCATCTACAAAAAAGTCGGCTGATGTATTTGATAAAGGTGAATAAGAACAAAGGTGTTCCGATCACAGAGATCGACTTCACTGCTGAAAAACGTCCGAAGCAGGAAGCTATTGATATATATCAAAAAGTTTACGCCTTTTTTCCGAAGAGCAAACTCCGTGATCGAGCGCTGTTCTTCAAAGCTTTAGAGCTTCGCGACATTGGACAGTCCGATGCGATGATCAAAACTTTTGGGCAGCTGAATCAGGAATTTCCAGACTCTCAGAATCTTCTGGAAGCCAATATCATTCATGGTGACTACTTTTTAGAAGAGAAAAAAGACATCGAAGGCGCGCTGGAGGCTTTTCGTCGCGTGATTGCAAAAGACCTTTCCGCGTATACGCCGCTTGCGCACTACCGAATCGGTTGGTGTTTTATCAACCAACAAAAATACAAAGAAGCCGTCACGGCATTCGAAGAGGCGGTCAGAACTCAAGGACTGGTCAGTCGCAATTTGTCTCTTGATCTTCCAGAGCTCTATCGAAAGACCGATATTCGTCGAGAGGCGGTTTTGTCTCTCGCGGTTCCCTACGTTGAAATTTACGGCGACTACAAGGCGTCGTTAAAAGAAGATGCCGCAAAAGAAAAAGCAGCAAAGGCAGCTATAAAAAGTGGGATGAACGTTCCGGCGGTGACCTCTGCTGCGGCTGTAAAAGAGTTGCCGCAAAAGGTATCGGAATGGAAAAAGCCAGGCGCGGCGACGCCTTCTCCGGCGCCTTCTTTGGCAGCATCCTTAACGCCTTCAGTTTCCACGAAAGTCGACGTCGAAAAAGAGCCACTCGCGGTCGTTCTTCATCCGGTGGAATATTTTAAAAAGATTTCCGACGGCCATCTCACGTATCGCCGCGTCCTTTCGCGAGTGGGACGTCGACTGGCGCTCAAGGAAATGTGGAGAGAAGTTGGGGACGTTTGGATTGAAGTCCTCGTCGCAAGCTCAGACCCAGAGGTGAAGTTCGAGGCTATTCAGCGCTGGAACGAAGCGATCAAAAAAGCGAATCAAGTGACAGATCAGATTCGCTTCATTGAGCACGCCGTGATCACGACTCAAGAAATAAGGGCCCGGGCAGTAGACCGGAAGGGTAAGTTTAATCGAAAAGAAGCGAACCAGCTTAAGTTCCTTGAGTTGATTACTCGCGATATTGCGACTCGCATTCAGCAGGCCGCGCGGATCAAAAGTAGTCGCGAAGACTTTCTTGTGGCGGCCCAGGCCTATGAGATTTATCAAATTGGATTTCCGCAAAATAGAGATCTCTCCAAAATGCTGATCAACAAGGCTGAAAGTCTTTATCGCGCCGAAGACTGGGCACGTGCTGGTTTAGAGTTCGAAACGCTTTCACGCACAGTGAAGGTCAAGCGTAAACAGAACGAGTTTAAAGAGTCTGCGATCCAGGCCTACGTCAATGCTCTTAAAGAGCCGGAAAAACTTTCTCCAATAGATTTAGTTCGGGCGCGAAGAGGAGTTCGCGATGTCGGTACGAACTGGGTGGTCACGCACATGCGCCACCCAGCTGCTGCGTCGACGGCCTACAACATTGGTCAGAGCTGGTATGAAGACCGCCTTCTTCCGCAAGCCATTCAGTCTTTCACATTTTTTATAAAGAACTTTTCGCGAGACGCCAGAGCACGAGACGCTATTTTTATGATCATCAATGCCTATTCGCAGCTAGATGACTTTAAAGGGCTCATTGATGCGGCGAAACAATTAGAAAAGACTCGCGGTTTGGCCGACGATGACCGCAAGGCCATTCGTGACCTCAGCCGCCGCGCCCAACTGAAAGACTTGCAGATTGCAGCTGGAGATTTCGGCTCAAAGGAATATGCCGAAAACTTAAAGAACCTGGCTTCGAAGTACAAAGACTCTTCTATGGGATCCGCCGCACTTTATGAAGCATTCACGTCGCTCAGGTCGAAGCGCGACCCTGAGCTTTACGATGTCGGCGAAGCGCTTTTAGAAAAGCATTCGGATTCTGCGTTCACAAAAGAGGTTGTTAGTTCAATGGCTCAGACGGCTTTGATCACAGCTGATTTCGAACGCGCAGCAAGATATCTGTCGCGATTCTCAGACAAGTATCCAGATGAAAAAGAATCGAAAGAGTGGAGAAAAAACTCCGCACAGATATATGAATGGTTGGGCGAGTTCAAAGAAGCCAAACGACTTTATTTCTCGCTGGGCGATCAAGAGAGTGTCACGCGTTGCGAATTTCTTGGCGGCGAATGGGTTTCGCTTGAAAAGTCGACGGCACGTATGAACACAGATCTTGCCGCCTACTATGGAGCGCTTGCGCTTTGGCGTCAGGGCCGCCAGGCGGAGGCGCTGCCTCGATTAAAAAAAATCGCGTCATCAGATAACCTAGATCGATCGAGCCATGCACGCTTTTTGTTGGCGCAACGAGCGCTGGAGAGTTTCCGAGCGATCCAGATGAGAAATGCTGCGGATCAAAGTGCACTTGTAAACAAGGTGAAGTCATTCCAAGTGCTTTCGAAAGAGCTCAATGAAATCGTCAAAGCCGGTGCCGGACGATGGACGATTGCGTCTTTGTATTTGCTTGGCCAAGCGAATTTTGAATTGGGTCGCTTCATTGCAGATTCGCCATTGCCAGCCGGCTTGAAACCAGAGGAACAAGCGATCTATCGGCGCGAACTCTCTAAACAAGCAAAGCAATACACGGACGGAGCGTCAGTGGTTTTCGGCCAGTGTCTTGAGACGGCGGAGCGGTTTGAGGTATTCACGGCCTATGTTCAAGGATGCAGAGAAAAAGGTCGCAAAGTCGTCAAAGAAGAAGCGGACACTATTCAGTTCAGCAAAAAGAAAGGTTCTGCACCGCCGAAGCTTGCGAGAAGCCTACGAGCAAAGCTTTACGATACGCCTCGCGATGTTGCAGTCCTTCGTGATCTTGCCACTGCCTATATGAATGAACAGCAGTACTGGGTCGCAATGGCAATTTTCAATCGGATTCTTGAGATCGAAGAAAACAGCGCGCTTGCGATGGCCGGAATTGGCGTCGGTCGTCTGTACGTGAATGATCTCGATGTCGGCGCCGATTGGTTGAAGAAAGCAATGAAAGCATCTTCCAGCGAACCAACCGCCGTGTGGAACTTGTCAGGTCTCTACAACGAATTCGGATTCAAAAAGCGCGTGAAGCAACTTGAACCAAAAC
>JAXMMN010000121.1:0-8591 GCA_034366485.1 Bdellovibrionales bacterium | reverse complement strand
TGGATGACCTCAGTCGTTTTCTTGAGCAAGCGCGCGATCGAAGGCTTTCCGAGATCGACCGGATCTTAGAAGTTGTCGACGCGAATGAAAAAGAACACGACGGTGTACTGATTGGCGGGGATTTCAACTCTGTTCCGACCGGTGCTGCGGCGAAACTCTTAAGCATCAGTGGCTTTCGTGACTTGTACACACTCGCAAATCCCACCCAAGTCGGGGCGCCATTGTCGAGTCAAGACGGTGCAACCTGGGATCCTGTATTGAACCCGGCGAATCACCTCATTCAACAGGAAAAGGGATTTCAGTTTCCCTTGCCCGATTTCGGGAACCCTCAGCTTTTAAATGTTTATCGCGAATTTGATAAAAAACCTCGTCGGATTGATTTTCTTTTTGGTCGAGGCACCCTTCTTGATTCGGCCTTGATGCGTCTGAAGTCCGTTAAAAATTTTGGAATGCCAGGAGCAATTTCTTCCGGCGATTCGGTGACCAACGATGATGCGAATTTAGCGGCGTCTGATCATTTTGGTGTCGTGGCTACATGGGAAGACCGTTGATGTGATGGGGTTGAACTTTGCGATGACAGATCTAGCCGGTGCTTGGCCCTTTGTGTTGGCCATCGGCGCGTTAGTCGGCTTTGCCCAAACGGTTTTCGGTGTCGGAGGTGGAGTCATCATGATTCCTCTTCTGCCATTGATTTTCAAAATAGAACCGCGCCAGGCAGTTGCGACGTCGCTCTTAACTATGGCACCGGTTGCCTTCATCAACTCGATCCGAGTTATTCGTCGTCAAGAAATGGCGATTTCGAGATCACTTCGCCTCGGACTTTTTTCGATGATAGGCAGTGCGCTAGCGGTTCAACTTTCAGCTTACGTGAAGGGTGCCTATTTGCTTTACGGATTTGCGATTGCGACTTTGTGGATGGCCTATCAAGTGTTTTTTAAGATCGAAGGAAATCGGCGCGACTTTTCTAAGAACTGGGACTTTCCGACCGGGCTCGCAGCAGGTTTGACGAGTGGCTTTACCGGCGTCAGCGGAGGGGTCGTGGTGGTCCCATACTTAAATAAAATTAGGTCTATTGGGTTACACCAAGTCGTTCCAACGTCCATTGGTGCGCTTTGCCTTACGTCCATCGCGGGCGCCGTTTCGTTTGCAATCGAGCGGCTGAGGCAACCGCAGGACGTCGTGCTGTTCTCGTACTCGGTGGTCGGTTTGCTTGTTCTTGGAGCAGTCGTCTCATCGCAGTTTGGTCTCAGGCTTCAATCGCTAGTTCCGCAGCGTATCAAACTTGCGGTCTTGGGCGTGCTTCTCATAGTCTTGAGCGCTCGAACGTTCTTCCAAGCGCTAGCTGCGAGTTAGTAAGTAGCCAATGTCAAAATGGTTAAAAGGTCTGAACCCGGAACAAGCCGAGGCTGTGCTTCACACAGCCGGCCCGCTTTTAATTTTAGCGGGCGCGGGATCTGGTAAAACGACGGTCCTTGTTTCTCGAACAGGGCGTTTACTTGCTGAAGAAAAAGTGAAACCTGCGCGGGTGTGTGTACTGACGTTCACCAACAAAGCGGCGCGAGAACTCAAGCACCGCGTAGGCGTTCGTTTGGGAAACGACGCGAAAGCCATTTGGACCGGAACATTTCACAGTTTTGGTTTGCAGTGGATGCGGCGACACCACAAAAAATTGGGCCTGCCCGCAGGCTTTGGTGTTATCGACTCTTCGGACGCCGAAGGAATAGTTCGTGAGATATTAAAAGACACGAAGCTTCCGACCAAAGATGCGTTTCGCATCGACCAGATTTTGGAAAAAATGAATTCTTGGCGAGAAGAGGCGGCGATCCAGGGACGTGTTCCCGAAAAGATGGGCCACAACGAAGAAGATGATTACGAAGTCATTGCTGCCGCTGTGCTACCGAAGTATCGGCGCCGCCTTGAACTTTTGGGAGTCACAGACTTTTCAGACCTCCTGATCCGCCCGCTCACCGCTGCACGAGACGACAAATCTCTGCACGACGATTTGAGTGGTCTCTTTGATTTTTTAATGGTGGACGAATTTCAAGACACCAATGGTGCACAGCTAGAACTCGTCCGTGAAATTCAAAGTAAGTGTGGCAACATCGCTGTCGTTGGCGATGATGATCAATCTATCTACGGTTGGCGCGGCGCGCGAGTTGCCAACATTCTCGAATTTCCGCGCGAGTTCAAGGGCGCTAAGGTCGTCCGATTGGAACGAAACTACCGTTCGAGTCCGCTCATCTTAGAACTTGCAAATTCAATTATCGAAAACAATACCGAACGACATGGAAAAAAGCTTCGACCTGACCCTGAAGCAGAGGCGGGCGAGCGTCCGGAATTCTTTTCCTATGAAACGGAAGAAATTGAAGTCACGCAAACAGTTGCGCGAGTGCGCGAATTTCTAGAGCAGAAAATTACGCCTCGTGAAATTGCGCTGCTATATCGATCTAATGGGCAGGGTGGACTTCTCGAAGCTGAACTTCGACGCGAACAAATTCCCTACGCCATCACGGGCGGCACCGCCTTCTTTGACCGAAAAGAAGTGAAAGATGTTTTAGCCTATTTACGCTGCTCGATCTCGCCAAATGAAGTCGCGTTCCGACGAATTATCGGGACTCCACCGAGGGGAATTGGCGAGACATCTATTGATCGCCTCGCTGTTTGGGCTGAAGCACAAGGCATCCGCTTTCATGTGGCCGCCAGAAAGTGGAAGCAGGCAACCATTCAGGACCGTGCAGGGGAGGCGTTGGATGTATTGTTTGAGGCTCTCGATGAACTGCCGGAAAAAATTATTACTCCGACGGGAGTTGATGGCGATTCACCTGGGCGCAGGCTCTTAAAATTCCTCGACGACATCAAGTATCGAGAACACATTCGGACGTTACATAAGGATTCCGAGTCCTTTGAAAAACGATGGATGGTCCTAGAGGTATTGGCGAGAGTCCTTGATTCCTATCTTTCTCGGGAAGAGGGCGGGGCGACGATCGCGACTCTTTCTAAGTTCTTGGACTCGATGGAACTTCGAGATGCCGACAACGAGGAGTCTGAGGACGCCAACAAGAAGATTCAACTGCTCACCCTTCACGCGTGTAAGGGGCTTGAATTTGATGCGGTTTGTTTGATCGGCTGTGAAGAGGATCTTCTCCCTCATCGAACTCTCGGCGAGGATGTTTCTGAAGAGCGCCGATTGTTCTATGTCGGGGTCACGCGCGCACGAAAACACCTCATTTTGTCTGCTGCAAAAGTGCGAAGGCGATTTGGTCGATTAGCACCAGTCACGCTCTCTCGCTTTATCCAAGAGATCCCAGAGGGGATGATTCGTCGCTATGACGACGGGGCTAGGCCTTTAGCGAAAGCCGAACGAGCCAATCGCCTCGGAGATCTCTTTGCCAAGATGGATGCCAGGGTGGCGAAGCTTGCAAGCGAACAAGAAAAAGACCAAGCGAATGAGTTTTCAAAAAACCGGTTCGAAAAGACTGTGACAATCGCGCCGCCCAAAAAAGACGGCTAGGATTTACTGTTCGTTTTCGCCTTCGGATTCCATTTCTGTCTCAATCTTGAAGTCGCCGGACACAGACACCGCTACGATCTGTGTAGCCCCGGTGCCGACCGTGGTTTTAATTGGCGAACCACGAGTGGGCTTCTGCTTTTGTTCCGCGCCGTCGATACTTTCAATTCGCAGCTGACCACTCGTTGATTCGAACGAGATCGTGGCGTTGACGGGTTCCTGGGTTTCGATTCTAAAGTCTCCAGAAACCGTTTGAGAAAATACGGACTCAATTGAAGAGTTCCAGCCGTGGAGTTTTACATCTCCTGAAACACTATTGAACTTGAGGGATTGAAATCGCGGTGTGGATCCGGCGTCGTTTCGGAGATCTCCGCTGACGGTTTCCATCGTCAAATTTTGGATGCTCGCCGTCGTTGTTTCGTCGGCTGGGTTTTTAAGTCTTAGATCTCCGGACTCACTTTGAAAAGAAAGACGCTTTGGGAAGAAGTAGGTTTTTAAGTCGCCAGACACAGTTCGCACTCGCACCGTCTCGACAGAGCTCGGAACTTTAAGCGTGAGCCCGGTTTTCGGTTGAAACTCTTGATCGCCAAAGTTGAAAACCATCCAGCCTGTTCTTGAGGGAAGGGAGGCAACTTCCTCTGTGAGAATCCTCACCACCTGGCCGCGCGACGTATCGACCAGTAGTGGACGATCTTTTGCGACCTTGCTGGAGCGAAGCTCGACGGCTACTGATTCTGAACTTGGTGAAGACTCAAGATGCACGTCGACGGCCGTCGTTTCGATATCGAGTTCGGTGATTTGAACAGAGCCATTTTGAAGAGGAATCGTCTGTTCAAAGGAAGTTGCGTCTCCGAGTTCAACCGCGCCGCCGGTTGCTTTCGCGTAGTGACGACCAATGGATTCTGGAAAATTGTATTTTTCTGCCTCTGGTAATTGGCCCGCCACCAAGTACGAGGTCCCGAAAAATGCGAGGCTAATAGCAAAAGTGATGAGGCTTAGTTTTAGAAGTTTCATATTTTTCCTTAGGCCCTTGCCTGAATGAGATCGAGGTTCCAACGAAGGTAGCGAACGGTGAGGCTTGCCACCCAGCTCGATACCCACGCCATCAAAGCCAAAAAGGAGAAGCTAAACATCACAACACCGAGACTCAGCAAAAAGCTTGCGATGTGCGCGAAAGTCGATGCCGAAAGCGGCACGAGCTCTGTCACCAAAAAGAAAACGGCGGCGCCTCCCGCAATCAAAAAGGAGGCACCGACCGCCCACCCAGCCACCAAGCATCCCAACAAGCCAAGGAACGGGCCGAGTACAAAAATAAGATTAAAAGGAGCAAGGGTCACAATCGCGATCACGGCGCGCATTGTGGTTCCCATTTGAGTTCGAAGCGAAGAGTTCGAGCTCGTTTCCGCTCCGGTCAATTTAGCTTCGGCAATCAAGGTTTTTGCCAGCTGCTTTGGATCGCCCAAAGAACCGATCACATCTGCCTCTGTGCGACCGCTAGCCAAGGCATCACGGAAAAACTCTTCCTGGTCGCGAAGAATGTCGGCGCGTTCGCTTTCCGGAAGGCGAGCCAAGTGTTGCCCGAGAATTTGAAGAAATTCGGTTTTGGAACTCACGTTGTTAAACTCCTCGTCGTTGCTTAGCAGATTGAAGAACCGCATCCACGCTGTCAGTGAACTCGGTCCATTGGTTAATCAGGGCAGTGGTAAAAGTTCGACCCAACTTTGTCATTCGATAGTACTTTCTGGGCGGACCTTCGTTGGACTCGACCAAGTAAGTTTCAAAGTATCCCTCTTGGGTCAGTCGTCGAAGGATTGGATAGATCGTGCCCTCGGAAATTGGGATGCGTGTGGAAATGGCGCTAACGAGTTCGTACCCGTAGTGATCTTCCTTTGCCACCAGTGCGAGAACGCACATTTCAACGACACCTTTATGGAACTGCGTATTCATATGATCTATTTAGCACCAGGTACTGTGTGATGCAAGGTACTTGGCGAAAACCTTTAGCTGCTCGTGAAACTTGTCGAGAAGTTCGTTTATGGCGCTGAAATGACTGGGAAACTTTTCCGACGCAAAGTGCCGAGCTGATTTCCAAACCGATTCATGTCCAAGGGCCACAGGCCGTGGGTGAGACATCGCACTGGATGTCCGATGGATCCGTTTTTGGTGCGGAAAAAGTGTTCTTGCCGATCGTCCGGCCATGGTAGCGGGCTGCAAACAAACAATCTCCACACACGGAGATCAGGGGGCTATATGAAGTTAAAGAATTTATTGCTAACAGCAGTTGCAGCGATCGGATTCGGGCTATCTGTAAGTTCAGTGCAGGCAGCGGACTATTCAGTCGAGACTTCCGAACTCAAGGCTGCACTCGCAAATCTGACCGTCGATAAGAGCTACAAGTACTGTGTCGCTGGGACCCTTACTTGCCGAGACATGGTTCTTTTAAAAGATAAGACCACGGGAGTCGCAACGGATGCAGTCATGTATGACAACTTTGTGTCATCAGAGCGTGCAGTTGCTAGCACGGGCTATTTTTTGAAAAATGCAGATGGAACTTATCGTTCGCGTATGGACAAAGTATTTGATGGACAAGTACTGGTCGATTTCGTCGAACCACTGAACCAAAGCATCGTTGTCACCTTTGATGCTGCTGGTTTTCCAACGTTTCACAATGTAACGCTTAAGCGCTTGGGCACAACTCGCAAAATCATTGCGACGATGAGCTACAATGCGACTGAATCAGTCATTACAGGCACTGAGTACGACGAAGCAGACCCTTCTTTCAGCCAAGCAACTTCGACAACGTACGTTCGCATTCAATAGATTCGTAAAGTAAGATTTGCCCCAGACGTCGTTCTGGGGCTTTTTTATGCGCCTTCAACAAAGACATTAAAAACATCGAGGACGCGCAGTGGATCGAGTGGTCGTTCGATTTTAGACCTCGGTTGGCGCAGCATATCGACGGCTTCTTTGTCGCCCGTGGCATGCCGTATTTCCATATGAAGATGTGGTCCTGTCGATCGACCCGAGTTTCCGCTAAGCGCAAGCACTTCGCCCTTCGATACTGTCGTGCCTACTTTGAGACCTTTTCTGTATCTCGATAAATGCGCATAGAGTGAAATGTATTTGTCGCCGTTTGGCAGTGTGTGTTCGATGACAACTGTTCGGCCCCAGCCGGAAAGTTGTTTCATGATGGCGACCACTCCGTCTTGAACGGAATAGATAATCGTTCCGGGTGGAGTCGCTAAATCAAGTCCAAAGTGAGAATCGCAACCGCGACATTTCTCTTTGAAGCCTCGAGAAATATAAGATTCCTTCACCGGCCACGCGAGCTTTTGTGCTTTGATGGCGCGAACTCGTTCGTCTGGATCTCGTTGTCCAACGAGGGCATCATAAAAGACAGTGGTATCGGTGTCGGTCGCATCAAAAACGCGAACATTCACGCAGAATTTTCCGGCGACGGTTTTTTCGCAGCCGAGGACCCATGTTTGCGCTTGGCCAACAACAGGAAGATGCTCACTAAGACGCTTGTTGTGATCTCTCATGCGATCCAAGATATCGAGGGCAAACGCGTTGTATTCAATTTTCGCTTCCTCAACCATCGGCACGATTTCGGAGCGTCCGAAATGGGTTCGAAGGTCACCCGGGTAAACGCTTTGATAGTTTGAAGTCAGAATTACGCCTCGGTTGATTCGCCCTGATTTAAGTCCAAAGACAGCGACTCGCGCCGACTTCGAATTGAACCCAAGCGATCGTCCAACTTCGGTGGTCGCCGTTGCTGCAATTTCGTGAATCGGGAAGACCGAATACCGTGCGGTTTTTTTCCATCCGCGACGAAGCGCTTCAGTATACGTTGCGCGAATAATTTGGGCCAAGACGGCTTCGGTTGCAATGCCTTCAAGCGCGTCTAAGCTTTCTGGCGGATTCATCAATTGCGGATTGAGTGAAAAGTGATTCGAATACTCTTTCAATGCAATCATCGAATTTTCAAGCTGCTGCGTCGTCTCTTCCGATACTTCTTGATAGGGACGCGTGTTCGAGCTGGCCTGTTTGGTCCCTGAACTTGGAGTGGGTTTTCGGGTTGGTTGCGAGGTTGCTCTTTCGACTGTTCGTTTGACGGACTTGATGGCAGATTTCACGGCAGCTAACGGTTCCGGCTTCTTTTCCTCTTGGTCAATTGGGACGGGCGAACGAGGTTCAGCCGCTGCCTTTAACGGAGCCAGAACGGCCAAGAGCACCAGCGTGACGCCTGCGAGAAGGCATGCGTTTTGAGCGCTCGACAGCTTTATCGGCAAAATCGTTCTGCGGGCCATGGAAAGTTGGATCATTACCAACCTGAAAGCAAAATTCGGGGAAAATAGACCGGGTGTTTACGTTGGTGACAGTCCGAAATATTTTTCTTAGGACTTTGAGTGAGCAGCAATACAGACCGGCTGATAGCCTCCGCTCGATCAGTGTTTAAAGTTTAGTCGATCAGTTTTGGACCCAGGTGTGACCGTAAATGTCATTGGTTGCCGTAGAATGCGGATAAAGGGACGATGCCCCTTATGAAAAAGACTCGTGAAATTCGCATGAAGGCACTCCTCCAAAGCGCCATTCAAGATGCCGAAGTTTACCTCGAAAATGAATCCCACAAGCATTCAGTTCCCGAGGATTCTGAAACTCATTTTAAGTTGCTGATTGTTTCAGATAAGTTTGTGGGCCTTTCAAAGGTTGCCAGGCAGCGACTTGTTTATTCGTACTTGGATTCCGAATTCAAATCGGGACTTCACGCACTCACTCTTCGTGCTGTCAGTTTCGAGGAACGAAAAAATGGGCAAGGCGATAATTTTGTTTCGCCCGAATGCTTGGGCGGCAAAGCCGCGAAACACTAGGCGATGAGCTAAAGTTCGTCGATCTGCTGTTTAAGGCGATCGAGAAGCTCCTTGGTTCGTCGCTTCATTTCGTCGGGTATTTCGGGGCTTAACGGAGTTCCATTTTTAGCCGACTTCGAGTCTTTACCTAAATCTGATTCCGCATTTGAGTTTGTTGCATCGTCGCTGGGGACCGGTATTTTGTCCCAATCAGCGAGCGCAGATTCGAGCTC
>JAXMMN010000120.1:0-10413 GCA_034366485.1 Bdellovibrionales bacterium | reverse complement strand
ATTGTTCAGTTCATGGATACGTTTTCGAAAAAAATGAAAGATGGCATAAAGAAAAAGGGCACAATGACTGCCAAAGTCACACTGCCAAATGCCGAGTCTGCAAAGACATTGAAGTTGAAATTGACCTACCAAGCGTGCACCACCGAGCACTGTCTGTTTCCAAAACACATTGTTCTCATGCCTGGTGCAATGGCCGAGAAGGCCGCTGCCATCGGCAGTGTCGAGCAAAAGGCGCAAGAAGAATCCGCAGTCGCTCCCAAACCAGCATCACGCACTCCAGCTGCTAGCGGTGGCGAATCTACGGAGTTTGAAAAAGCGATGGGAGCGGGCCTTCTGTCGGCCGTTCTCTTTATGTTTGTTGCAGGTTTTCTGACGTCGCTCACTCCTTGTATCTATCCGATGATCCCGATCACGCTTGCCATTCTTGGCGCAAGCGAACGAAGATCTGGTGGTCGTGCAGATACTTCGACCAAGCATTCGAAGCTTCGAAGCTTCTTTCTTTCTATCTTCTACGTTCTCGGGATTGGCGTAACGTATTCTATTCTTGGAGTGACAGCCGCTTCGACCGGCGCACTTTTCGGTTCTGCCCTTTCCAACATCTATGTGGTCTCTGGATTGGCCCTGTTGTTTGTCGCCATGGGACTTTCCATGTATGGCCTGTATGAAATCCAAGCGCCCGCATTTATTCGAGATCGCGTTGGCCAAGGAAAGTCGGAAACAGGCTATTTCAGTTCGTTTGCGATGGGACTTGCGGCGGGCGTCGTTGCAAGCCCTTGCATCGGCCCCGTTCTTGTTAGCGTTCTCGCTTATATCGCCCAAACTCAAGACAAGGCTCTGGGCTTAATTCTTTTATTTAGTTTCGCAATGGGCATGGGCGTTTTGTTTGTTGCCCTTGGAACTTCGAGCTCGCTTTTACAGAAGGTTCCAAAAGCCGGCGCATGGATGGACACAGTCAAGTTTGTGTTCGGAACGACAATGATCGGTATGGCGATTTACTATATCGCACCGGTTTATCCAGATTGGGCCGTGCGCGCGATCATCGGTCTTTCTGTGGTCTTGATTGCCAGCGCCTACGGCGCCTTTGCTCCGGCAACAACCGGCGCATCGCAGGTTAAAAAAGGTGCCGCAGTTGCTGCATTCTGTATTGGGATTGCAATGATGATGGTCTCGACACTCGAAAAATCTGGCGTGCAACTTGTTGGAACAGGTGGCGGCGGCGGAGCGGGCGCGACGACTGGAAAAGTCGCGAAGCTTGGCTGGCAGTCTTATTCAGACGAAGCTCTTGCTTCTGCCATCGAGCAAAAGAAGCCTGTATTGATCGACTTCTGGGCGGACTGGTGTGGTGCGTGCCACGAACTGGAAGAAAAAACATTTCCAGACGATCGTATTCAAGCACTCTCGAAGGACTTCGTTCTTTTCAAAATTGACGCGACCAACGACTCACCAGAGATCGACAAGCTAAAAAAGACCTATCGCGTGATGGGCCTGCCGACGATGGTGTTCTACGATACCAGCGGTCAAATTCGCACGGATCTCACCGTGACGGGCTTCATGAATGCGGACGACTTCCTTGCACGTATGCGCAAAGCGCACGAACCAATTCCGCGCGCAGCGGCCAGCGAGCAATAGCGCTTGTGAGGTAAAAACGGCGTCTCATAAAGAGACGCCGTTTTCGTTTTAGCACTCGCTAAAATCGATCTCATTCGTTTCTTCATGAGACGCATGAAAGAGAGACAGTTTTCTGGCAAATTGATCTTGTGGGGATTTTCAGAGGGGGCAGGATGAATCAGCAACAGTTGATCAAGCGAAGCTTGGTGTTGAAGCGCTACTTGCGCCGTAAGTTTTCGCCGTTGATGAATAAAACAAATCAGCGAATGCACAACACCCCTCTCATGACGATTCTCTTCGCAACTTCGACCAGCCTTTTGATGTACCAAAACTGTTCTCCAGCCATGGAGGGTACAGAAAGTGCCTCTTCAAAATCTCCGGTCTATTCATCGACAATTGGCGGAGTAAACGGCGCACTTCCAGGCGGCGTCGCTGGCGGCGGAGGCTCTTATGCGCCCGGCACTAACCCAACTGGCGGCGGCAGCACTGTCGGCGGTGTTATGCCCGTCACAGGCGGCGGCGGCACGGGAGGAACCGGTGGCGGAACCGGCGGTACTGGTGGAGGTACAGGCGGAACTGGTGGCGGCGGAACCATTCCCGTTGACGGTGGAACCGGTGGATCCGGAGGCCTCGTTGGCGGCGGCAATACGGGTGTCAATCCCGGCGGCTCAACCGGTGGATCTACTGCCCCATCGTTTATTTGGCAGTATCAACCAGAAGATCGAACTGTTGAAGAAGGTGAAGTACTGACTCTTGGTACTTACGCAACCAAGGGTATCGACCTAGTTACTTACCAATGGTTTAAAAACGGTCAGCCTATCAATGGACAAACGGGCTATATGCTTCGCCAGTTTCAAATCACAACAGCGTCTGCTGGCCAGTACCACGTCGAAGCACGCTCGGGCACTGACATGATTCGCAGCGTGACTGTTACGGTTAAAGTAAAAGCCGCGCGCAATCCATGTCCCGCGGGAAAGTATGGCGTATATCCTGGAACGAGAAATTATGACGAGTACTGGCATGAATCGATGATTGGTGCGTCCAACTCTCCATACACAATCCAACGCGAATTACCTGACGCCTATACAACACGTCTTCCATATGGAAACCCGAATATCGTTGGCTTTGGCCAATGTATCGCGGCCTCTGCGCTATTTCAGTGTCGCAATGGAAAGCTGATAAGCATCGACAACGTTCGCTGCGATCAATACTTCGAGAGCGGTGGAATCTAGCCGACGACCGTCGGCAGAAAGTCTACGGCAGTCGTTTCAAGCGCGAGAGTTCTGCTCGCGCATCTTCCAAAGCCGCAAACGCACTCAACAGAGCTTGTTCCTGATCCGAGGCAAGCTTCTGCATCGACGACAGTCGGTTTTCAAAATTGCGAAGCATCAAGTTGTGGCGATCCATTAGCTCTTGAACTTTGGTATCCGTGACCTTTCGTTCATTCACCCGACCCGCCAGAGAAGCCAGGCGCTGACTCGTGTCGGCCGTCAGACGAGAAATCCCATCTTCGAGCCGAATCATTTGCTGTTCAAATCGATCGAGGCGACTTTGGCTATCACGGGAAATTTCATTCTGTCTCGCCGAGAGCTGATCTAAACGTCGCTCGTATTGCTGTAAAACAGCTTTAATTTGTTGAATCTGAGCTTCCACAACTTTGAGATCGATGGGTGGATACGGAATCTGCGCGCCTGGGCGGGTCTGCGGTGGACTTGGCGGAGCCTGCAGTCCCAAAGATCCGCTGTAAGAGCTCGCTCCGTACGAACCGCCACCAGAGACATTTGATGCTTGCGGATTTCCGCCAAATACCTGCGGATCCAATTCACGATGCAAGATAGTTGCTGGGTCCTTGATATATTCCACTTGAGCCCCCTCACACCGAGCTTAAATTCGCTGGACTGAAAATTCAAATCTTCCTAATGTTAGCCTATGGCTACTGTGACCAACCTCGCAACTCATCTTCTTGGTCTTCTTCAACCGGCGACAGTTGGTGCGGCAAACGCCGCGGCACCTGCGTCTGTCGCAAAGTCCGATGCGGCCCGATTGGCCTTTTATCACTTTCTAAAAAATCTCTGTGAGGCTGGCGAACCGCTTTCGACGTCGGTTCTTGACCGCTTTTTTCGCCGCGCGCTTGGGCACGCACATTGGTCAGAAAACAAACTCGAACTTTTTGCGGAAGTTTCGGCCTGCCTTCAGCACTTTTCCAACCAAACAGGCGAGCCAATTCCACTCCCTCCCTTTTCAAGTCCAAGTGATCTTCAAATGGTTCGAGCTGAAAGCTTTCGAACTCTCGAACGCGTGATCGACGATTGGATTCAACAACACCAGGGTCCGACGGATCAGGTTCGGATTCTTAAAGATCGCGAAGAAAAGCTGATCGTTTGCCGACTTGCCGTGGATCGATCGCTTTCCGTTCATATCTTCGATCGAGCACTGTGTATTCGAGAGGGCCGGCTTGAGCCCTTGGTCGACGATATGGCCGTTTACTACAATTCAGATCTGTCGATCGATTCAACCCGTCTTAGCCAAATTGAAACTGCGCCGCACACAGTAGCGCGGTTCCGAGTCAACAATGGCTACCGAGGCATCCAAGTCCGAGGCTACACCTTTCAAAAAACTGCAACGTTCGATGGCGGCGACCTTCATCGCCATCCCCTGCTATTTTACCCTCTGAAGCGAATTGAGCAGTTCTTTGTAAATCGAGCGACCGACCCGATGTACATTGAGCTCACCAACCTCCTCGAGCAGGCCTCTGATTTAATGGCCCGCCAACACCCGGAGCGCCTCCGTTTCGCTGAAGCAGCAATCGAACGAGGCCGCTTGGCGTTTGAGCAGGTCTTCGTCGACGATCGCCTGCTACGACTTTTACTGGAAAATCTCGAACGCGCGATTCTCCTCGAAAAGCGAGGTCTCAAGAACGAGCAGCTTCCTGAAGAGAATTTAAGGCCTGCAATGCCAGTTGAAATGCACAATCAATTGGGCCATAACTTGGGGCTCAATCTCGCGCCAGGCCAAGAGTTCATCGAACCCTCTGGTCCCGACCTGGTCGAATTACAAGAGGCCGAAAAATGCGAAACAATCGCCCCGCTAAATCGCGAACTTCAAAACCTATAACCGCAACAAATCCCAATGAAGTTCGCCTCAATAAATATCTCGCCGAAAGCGGAGTGACGTCGCGCCGTGGAGCCGATGAACTGATTGCTGAGGGCGCGGTACAAATCAATGGCAAAAGAGTCTACGAGCTCGGCGTCCGAGTAAACCTCACCTCAGACAAAGTCACCGTCAACGGAAAGCCTGTTCGGCCTGAAACACGAAAAGTCTATTTGCTGTTCAATAAACCAAAAGGCGTTATGACGACGATGGAAGACCCAGAAGGTCGCCCCTGCATCGGCGAGTACTTCAAGCGTTTTGAATCGCGAGTGTTTCCGGTAGGTCGTCTCGACTACGACAGCGAAGGTCTTTTGCTTTTGACGAATGACGGCGATTTCGCTCAGCGAGTCACCCACCCGAAACACGAAGTTCTAAAAACTTATCTTGTGAAAGTCGATGGTCAGCCAACAGACGCACACCTCCAAAAGCTGAGAACAGGTGTCACGATTATCGGCGGTCGAGTTGCTGCTCGAGAAATTGAACGCCTCAAAGGCACTGCGTCTGATAAGTACGATTGGTTTAAAATCGTGATCGGCGAAGGCAAAAACCGACAGATCCGCCGCATGTTCGAAAAAATCGGCTTTGACGTGATGAAACTTCAGCGGATCGCCATTGGCCGCCTCAAAATGGGCGGTCTTGCGCGTGGCGAATGGGCGATTTTGACTTCAGACGAAGTTGAAAAGATTTTTTATCAAGATGAGTCCACCGTCGGTCGTCGCGGGCCTATCGCGGCTCGAGGTGGAACTATCGGTGCAAAGAAGACCTTTGACCGAAAACGCGGACCAAAATCAGCAAAAGCTCTGGCGCGGGACGAGTCTTCACGACGAGGCAGTCTTAAGTCGACCGATCGCCGCCCCACAAGGCGCGGGTAATATCCCGCTAATTTCCTTTTTTTGCTGAGCCCGGCACCAACGGAACGCCGGGTCCCTGTGGTATTGTTTCGAACTCTTTTAAAGACTCTTCGACGCTCGACTGAAGCGTACCGCGAGGAACTGCGTTCACCGCGCCAGAACCCGAAGGTTGAGTCGCTGGAAGCTGGCCTGCAGGCTGATTCCCAGGCGCACTGACCGGCTGACCTCGACGCTCGAGATCGCGCGCTTTTTGTTCCATTCGTTTCTTTAGTTCATTTTGCTTTTTTCGCTCTGTGTACCTGATCTGGTAGTCGCGCCATTCCTGATTGAACTGATTTTGTTTTTCACGAATGAAATCTTCCATTCGCTTTCGTTCATCCTGCACGGAAGATTCAAAATCTTTTCGCTTCTCAGTTTGATCGGCAAAAAAACCTTTTCGCTTATCTTCCTGATCTTCAAAGAATCGCTTTCGATCGTCTGGCGAACGCTTGCGCTCAAGAAACTCTGCTCGGTCCTCTTTTGATCTCTTTAAGAATTCTTCTCGCTCTTTTTTTTCTGTTTTCGAAAAGCTCTCGCGCGTTCGACGTAAATGCTTATCCAAGGCCTCTCGTCGCTTGCGAAGAGCCGTGCTAAATCGATCGCGTACTTTATTTGGTTCTTCTTCAGTTTCGCGATTTATAAAGGAAAGTATCAGCGCGATTTCGTCATTTTGACGTTTTACCTCATCCGGTATCTCACTGCGCAACTTGTCGAGTTCCGATCGGTCGGCTTTGAGACTCACTTCCGATGAAGATCCATTTTCTGCAGACGACGCTTCTGTTGAAACTGCACCAGTGGGTTCTGTCTCGCTTCCGCTGCGAACAGTTTTTACTCCACAGCCTGCCTGCAAGGTTGCAAACAAACACATGAACACGAGTGGAAATAATTTTTTTGTCACCGGGAACCTCCAGTAATCTTACTTCTTGGCTTTAGCGCGGCGAAGCTCACGATCAACATCTCTTGTTTTAATTGATTCACGCTTGTCGCCAACGTTTTTGCCCTTTGCGATTGCAAGTTCTATCTTCGCCCAGCGGCCTTTAAAGTAAAGCTTCAATGGAACACAGGAATAGCCCTTTTCTGAGAGCGAACGATCTAGACGATCAATTTGAATTTTACTTAAGAGTAACTTTCGCAAACGCTCGGGTTCGTGATTCAAATAGCTAGAAGCCCGATAAGGTGACACATGGGCCCCTTGTAGAAACGCCTCGCCATTTTTAATAACGACATACGAGTCCTTCAACTGAATTCCAGTATCTCGGATAGCTTTGACTTCGCTTCCTAGCAACGAAATCCCCGCTTCTAGCGTATCAATGACGATGTAATCAAAGCGCGCTTTGCGATTTTCTGCGATGAGCTTAATGCCGCTGTCTTTCGTCGCCATGCCGTAACGCCTCTACAATCGCCGGAAAAGTTCTAAAATTTGAATCGGGCTTAACTCTTCTGCCCTCGCCGTTTTTGTGAATCCCATACTTTCGATCACCGCCTCGATCGTCTCGCGATTTGCAGCACCGCCTGCCAAATTTCCCGCAAGGAGCTTGCGCCGATGTGCATACGCTCGCTTCGCAAAGGCCAAGACGCGAGTGAACTCTTGTACGTCCGGCGCATCTGCTTTGCGCCGAAACCGGAGCACACGACTGGCGACCCGAGGCGGAGGAAAGAAATCTTGCGGACCCGCCTCGCAAACGATTTCAATCTCCCAACCAAGCTGAGCAATCACCGAGAGCAGGCCAAAATCCTCTGTCTTTGGCTTTGCCATGATTCGCTTAGCCACTTCCTTCTGAAACATTAGCACCATCGACGTCACGCCCTGGGCGTCCACCGATCGATCAATCACGAGGCTAGAGGAAATCTGATACGGAAGATTCGAGATTAAGCGAGTTCCCGCTGGCAGCTCCAAGGACGGCCATTCGACCTGGAGAGCATCCGCCTCGACAACCTTTAAACCTTGCTCACGCCAAGACGAAGCAAAATCACGATCGAGTTCAATCACTGAAAATGGAATCCCAAGTTTTCCCGTCCCAGCAATCAATCCCTCTGTGAGGGCCCCAAGGCCAGGACCGATTTCAAGGATCGCCGTGGCTCTTCCGGCAGCGGCCCAAAAGCTGGTCGAACCCGTTTCCAGTGCGTTTTCGAGAATTCGATCAATCACGTGATCAGAAATTAAAAAGTTTTGCCCGAGGGCACGTTTCGGTCCGGTGCCGCTGAGACGAATTTTCTCTAGCAGACGCTCGCGACGACTCGTAGTGGGACGGTTCATTCAGGTACCTTTTCCAAATCGAGTGGAGCTTTGGGCTCTGGACCAAGTGAGGTCGCTGACTGCTCGCCCATATTCAATCGAATCACGCCAGCAAGTCCAATCATCGCCGCATTGTCGGTACAAAATCGCAGTGGAGGAATGGCTGCGACACGGCCATGGGCCGCACTCCATTCGGTCACTCGCGCACGCAATCGACTGTTCGCTGCAACTCCGCCGGTCAGTACGACACGACTTAAGTTTTCACGCAGTGCCGCCCGCGAAAGTCGCGCAACAAGAACGTCCACAATCGCCTCTTGAAAGCTGGCGCAAAGATCAGCCAATAAACCTGGCTCTGCTTTCCCGGTTTTCAAAAAGTCTTCCGCCTGTCGCAAAACCAAGTCGCGATCCGATGGAAGCAGTTCTTCGAACAGTCGCGAAGCGGAAGTTTTCAGTCCCGAAAAGCTGACGTCATCACGTTCATCTTTCAACATGGCGCGTGGAAATTCGAAGCGCGCGCGATTTCCTACGGCACCAAGCCGATCGACCTTCGCTCCGCCCGGAAACCCGAGTCCGATTTTTTTTGCAAATTTATCGAAGGCCTCGCCGGCTGCATCATCCAGCGTTCGCCCAAGAACTTTGTATCGGCCAAAGCTTTCCACTTTGTAGAGCGTCGTATGCCCCCCGCTCACTGCGAGTGCGATGTACGGAAAATCAAAGCCCTTCGGGGGGGAATACCCTTCGTCCGTCAAAAAAGGCGCGAGCAAATGTCCTTCGAGATGATTGATGCCCACGAATGGTTTTCCGGTCGTGAGACTTAACGTTTTCGCCGTTACTAAGCCTGTCAACAGTGCGCCGATCAGACCAGGTCGCGAGGTGACGGCGAAACCGTCGATGTTATTCATTTTCGTATCGGCAGCTTTCAGCGCTTCGTCGATCAATGGTAAAAGGTGATGGGTGTGGTTTCGAGACGCGATTTCAGGAACGATTCCACCGTATTTTGCGTGATACAAATCCTGACCAGCCATCACACAGCTCAAGACTTGCCCGCTGCTGGTGACGACTGCCACAGAGGTATCGTCGCAGCTCGTTTCAATGGCCAAGACTTTTTGAAATGAGCGCATTTACTTCTTTTTCGAGATAGCTTTAAGTCGCGAGCGTGCTCGATCGGCCTCTTTAGACTTAGGAAATTTCGAGATCACTTCGTCGTAGAAGGGCTTCGCATCATCAAGCATCCCTAGCTCTTGAAACGAGACCCCAATCTTGTAGGTCGCCGCCCCAAAGTTTTTTCCCTTGGGGTATGTTTTGCGATAATCTTCGTACGCAAAAATCGCCTCGCGCCAAGACTTTTGTTCGAATCTGCTTTCACCCAGTTCAAATGGATTTTTGTCCGAGTTTTTTCCTCCGCTTGAACCAGACGACGTGCCTCCCGCTTGAAAGGCAGCCTGCAAGGCGGCATTGGAAGCTTTCACTTCAGAAAGCTCGGCTTGCATTCTTTGAAGCTCTTCGCGAAACGCTTGAAACTTTGTGTCTTGCTCTTTGAATTTTGCCTCAAGCGCAAAATCATTTTTTTCCGCACGATCTTTGATCTGTGTCATTCGAGCGTCGAGCGCTTCAATTCGTCCATTGGTTTTTCTGAGGTCTTCATCGACTTCGTTGAATTTAGAAGACACATCGGCCGTCGTTTGCTGCAGATTTACGACTTGCTTGCGCAAAACCTGCTTCTCTTCCTGCTCCTTCAAATTTGATCTTGTCTGCAAACACCCGGTTGTCATCATGGCGGTCGTCATGAGGGCAAGAAGCAAAGACCCGGAAGTGAAAAGGCTGAGATTCGACATATAAGTCCTTCCTGAATACTTTCTTACTACGGAGCGAGGTCGCCCGATTCAAACCGCGACAGCCGTGCCGCATTTTCTGCCTGTTCCGCCAATGATCGCGCCTGAACAAATCGTTTTAAGGCTTCATCGTAAGCACGTTCGCGAAAGAAGGTTTCCCCTTCGCGATAGGCCTGTTCAGCTTTATACCACAATGCGGGAGCGAAGCGAGGTGCTTCGGACTCTTTTGCGCCGTCCATTGCAGCGCGAGCAATCGTGTATTCATCAACTGGGATCAGCGAAACACAAGAAACAACGCCACCGCAAAGTCCGAGGAGAAGGACCATGAGAAGGCCCAATGGCCTTGCTCGAAGTGCGACGGCGTTGGAGAGGTACCGAAAAGACGCGACCATACGGTCCACCTTTTTACTTACTGAACTGGAACAAAGTTAGCGCGACGGTTTTTAGAGAATGCCGCTTCGGTGTCACCTTGTGCCAATGGCTTTTCTTCGCCGTAGCTAAGAATTGTCATGCGTTTTGATTCAACGCCCAAACCTTCAAGGTACTGACGAACCGATTTCGCGCGACGTTCGCCGAGTGACAAGTTGTACTCTGTCGATCCGCGCGAATCTGTGTGTCCTTCAATTTGGACGGTGACAGCTGGATTTGCGCGAATCCAATCCGCATTTTCTTTGAGCTTATTCTTCGATGTATCAGT
>JAXMMN010000119.1:0-1189 GCA_034366485.1 Bdellovibrionales bacterium | reverse complement strand
TTAGCGCGGTTTTTAACAACACCGCGGAAAATTCCGCCTTTGCCGATGGTCGACCAAAGTTCTTTGAACACTTCCTTTGGCATGTCAGGGTGACGAGTTGTATTGTGACCTTTTCCAACCAATTCATCGCGCCCGTATTTGGAAACCTCAATGAACTTTTCGTTTACATTGAGAATGTTACCCTTCAAATCGGATTCCGACACGATGCTTGTCGTGTTCATAATCGCCGTGCGCACTTGAAGTTCTTTTTTGCTTTCTGTGATGTCGGTTGCAACCTTGATCACTTTTTCGACTTTTCCGTTGTTATCCATCACCGGCGAGTAAGACGCGATGATCCAAACGTCTTTTCCGCCACGACCTAAACGGTGGAATTCGCCAGATACGAACTCACCACGACGAAGCTTCAGCCAAAACTCTTCATATTCGGTCGATGAAGCATATTCTGGCTCGCAGAACATTCTGTGATGACGACCTTGGATATCAGATAACCCGTATCCGAGGGTCTTTAGAAAGTTCTCGTTGGCAGTGATGACGGTGCCATCAAGATTGAATTCAATGACCGCTTGAGCGCGATCAATCGCGGCCAATAGGTTTTTCAATGACGATGCGTCTGATTGTGTGTTCTGGCTTTCGAAGTCGATCTTACGTGCTGCATTACTCATTTCTCTTCCCCTTATTTTCTTAAGAACTTTTTAAACTGCTTTTGATTCTATCGAGTTTCCTACATTCGAAATTTCCGCTGAGACTCGGGAAATTTCGACAAGGCTAAGTAACTCGGCATCTGTTTTATAAACACCGGCCAAAAACTGTCTTACCGCTATCGGCACAGTTTTAGGCGGCGCCTCAAAGGAATCCTCTGAAACTTCCATCACATCACCAATCGAATCGACTAGTAACGAAACAAGATTCCCATCAAATCTGCACACCACCGACATTTCTCCGTTGGTGTCATTGACGTCTTTAACTTCCGCAGGAAGGCCAAATAGCTGTCTTAAGCCGATCGCTGTCGCAATTTGACCGCGAAGGTTGATGAGGCCTCGTACAAAAGGTGGCGCTAGCGGCACTGGAATAATCGGCAGATTTCCAGTTACCTCTTGAACCCACGAGACATCGATCCCATAAAGATCTTCGCCTATATAAAAAGTGGTCAACTGCCTTGTCTTACTCATGCTGCACTCCTCTTCTGGAT
>JAXMMN010000118.1:0-4517 GCA_034366485.1 Bdellovibrionales bacterium | reverse complement strand
CGACGATTCGGGCACGCCTGTCAGATTGAGCTTCGGTGTCATTCGGCCGAATAAGCGCACTGAGTTCAGCGTTTTGGTCTTCGGCAGAGTCACCTTGAAGTGGCCGCAAGTTTTTTGCAAAAAATGAAAGTGAAAGTGGTCGTACTTCGTGATCGCACGGGTCTCCTTGGAGCAAAATTTCGCCATGGCATCGCCCATCGACGTTCGAAGACTTTGAGTGTCGACTTTCAACGTAGACTCAAGAAGCTCACGGTCGCGCAGATACCGCGACGTCGCCAGGAGCGGTAGATCTTTTCTGAGCGCTTCTCGTATCGAGGACTGGATCATCTCTGCAAGATGACTGGTTTCCTCGGCCTGAGTGGCGAACACGGCGCCTGTCGGCATCAGCGACCACTTTGTTTCCTGTTGAATGACATGACGAAGAAGCGCTGCGCTGGATTCTAGATTTCCCCCAAGGCGCAGCAGTCGAACTTGAATCAGCTTGTCGGCGATCCACTGTCTTCGAACTTTCGCTTCAAGGGATTTTGCATTTGGGTCAACGTCGTCATCGTGCCGAACTTTTTCGATCAGCTTCAGCGCATCGTCGACTCGACCGGCTTGAAGATGCTCTTCCGTAATTTCCAAAGAGGTCGCACAACCAGTGGTCAGCGTTGTCGCGAGAACCGCGCCAAGAAGTGCGAGAAAAAGTTTTGTAAGCCAGCTGTCTTTTGGATTGTTCATGTTTGCCATACTTGACTGTTTATCGGCGTTCTTGAAGTCGCGACCGGGGCTTTGGGACCAAAGACAGGAACATGTTGTTCCAGAATCGGATCGAAGGTCTCTGGAGCGGTGCGCGGTATTGCGGACGGTTTATGCAACCCCGACGGTTTCAAAGGCGCTCCTAGATTGACTTTCCGGTCAACTGCTTGCGATCGTATCGGGCGTCTGTTTTCCTCTTTAGAACCATCCAAAGGCGGGCCTTCATGCTCATGTTTCAGTGGCAGGATATTCCTTCACGCAATCGCGGTTTGACGTTTGATGACGTTTTGATTCTCCCCAATCGATCGGACGTTCGATCGCGGCGGGATCCGAATCTGAAAACCCGTTTGACGAAGAATATTGAAATCGAAATTCCACTGATCAGTGCGAACATGGACACGGTGACAGAAGCACCGATGGCCATTGCGATGGCAAAAGAAGGAGGCTTTGGGCCTATTCATCGCTTCATGACAATCGAAGATCAAGTCATGCAATTGCGTCAGGTTGTCGAAAGTGGCGCAAAGGTGATGGGAGCCAGTGTCGGTGTTGGCGATGACATGAAAGCGCGGGCCGAAGCACTGGTGACCGCAGGTGCGAACGTCATCGTGGTCGATATTGCCCACGGCCATTCGGTACAAATGCTTGAAACTATCAAGTGGTTGAAAGATCGTTTTCCAGAATTAGATGTCATCGGCGGGAACGTCGCGATGCCGGAAGCTGCACTTGAACTGGCGGAAGCGGGAGCAGACGCCGTGAAGGTTGGAATCGGTCCGGGATCGATGTGCACGACACGTGTCATCACAGGCTGCGGAGTCCCTCAGCTGACAGCAATTGCGATGTGTGTTCAGGCGTTGGCGTCTGCAAAAGTTCCTGTCATTGGTGACGGAGGTCTTCGCACCTCTGGCGATATTGTAAAAGCGCTGGCTGCAGGCGCTAGCTCGGTGATGCTTGGATCGATGCTTTCAGGTTGTCTCGAAACTCCGGGCGAAATTCAGGGTGGGCGCAAACAGTATCGTGGAATGGCATCGAAATCGGCGCAAGTTTCTTGGCGCGGAGGAGTGCCAACCGGAATGGCGGCCGAAGGGGAGAGTCGCTTTGTGAACATCAAGGGTCACGTGCGTGATGCGGTACTAGAAATCACCGGCGGTATCCGAAGCGGCATGAGCTACGTGAATGCGACGAACGTTTCAGAAATTCCAGAAAAAGCGCGGTTCATTGAGATGACGGCAGCGGGCACCCGAGAATCTGGTGCACACGGTCTACACTCCTAACTTTTTCCACATCGGACTTCTGTCTGGGTTTTGTCCAAGGGTTCTCCACATTCTGGAGAACTTCGGACATTTCCGTGGTCAAAACAAAATTTAGTGATTCAAATTGATTCATTGTTAAGTGACACATTTTTTAAGTGGTCTTTATTTGAGACACTGGACCAGCCGCTCAACCAGACGCTCGCGCTCGTGGCCAGTACCTCCCAACAATGAAGAAATTTGGAGAAATAAGTATGGCTCAATCTCATCTTTCTAAAAAAAATCCGCGCCAACGGCTTTGGGTCGCATCGACGGTAGGCCTTCTGGCTTCAACCATTTTTCTTTTTCAAAATTGTTCGCCCGGGTTTGAGGTCGCCCCACTTGAATCTATCGAAGGTCTTGGCGGACGCGACGAGCAATTGGAAGAAGCGAATCCGGAAGTTGCTCCCATAGCTCCGAATCCTATTCCGGCTCTTCAGCCACCTGTAAGTGCTGTTGCATTGAACATGAACGTGAGTACCCGAGTACCACTAGCAGCGGTTGATTTAGATACTCCTGTAAGCGAACTTACTTTCATTTTGCGAACTCCGCCGGTGTCGGGGCAGGTCACTTTGGATCCCGTTGGCGCACAAACAAATCGAGGTTTGGTCTACACTCCCAATCCAGGTTTCATCGGAACAGATTCTGTCACACTCGCGATTTCGGACCCGCAGGGGAATGTCGGGCCCAATCAAACTTACCAAATCCGTGTTGAACAAAAGGGGATCGGTCAAATTGTTGGAACATGGGTGAAGCCAACTTGTGTTCCCACAACAAGTGCTGTGGTGGGAACCTACACAGCGACTCTGACCAACTTTCAGTTCGTCGAAACAATTTACTCGGCGGACTGCGCGGTCGCAGTACTGGAGCATCGGTTTTCTGGAAACCATGCGATCGGGCTTGAAAACGTTCCGACGACCGGTGGGATTACTGGCTTTGAATACAACGTCACTGGCCAGGTTTCAACGATGAGGCCGCTTTCCGCCGCTGCCGCTCAGGCACTCAATGCACAGGCGTATTGCGGGATGACAGGTTGGGCGGCCAATGTGACTCGAGATATCACGTTGACTGGCTGTAGCGGAGTTTGGGCCTCTGCGAATTTGTATATGTATCGACGAGTCGAGTATCCGGCTGGAATGCCGGCGAGACTTTTTATTACTGATCTTTTCTCCGGCGGAAATGGCGTGACGCCAGCGACAAGAACACAGGGGCTTCTTCAGAACTTCATTCTGTTAAAGCAGTAAAAAAATGGGCCGCCGAACCAGTTGAACTAGTTGGGCAGCCCTTAAAGGCGCAAAGATTAGTTTCAGACTACGGAGCGAATTTCGGGCGCAGCGTTTGAGACTGAGAATCAGATCCGACGCTGTTCCAAAGAGGTCTTCCATTTGGATACAGCACCAGAAGTGCTTCAGTTCCGGCACCTTTCGTAAATGACACCGTTTTTGTTTCTCCTCCGGCAAGTGTCACACTTGAAGGAAGTTCCACATAGCTTGCGCCGCTTGGTCGCAAGTTCAACTGGCGCCATTTCTTCGGATCATTGGACAGAAAATCATCTGGCTCAATCGCCGATCCCGTTTGCGCACTTGTCGCGATTCTTACAGCCAGTGTTCCGGCCGACGTAAGATTCAGTGCCGAGAGCGGCGTTTCGAGAATCGCGATTGTCGAATGTTCGAACGCCTGCATCGGTTCAAGCGCGACGATTGCTGGAGTGAAATCCAACTTCGGTGCCGCAATCACAGGTGCTGGCGAGGGCGCAGGTGATGGGGCCGGCGTTGGCGTCGGAGCCAAGACCGCAGCTTCATAGGCCTTACGAATTTCTCGCGCCGACTTCATGTCAACGAGGACACTCGCATAATCTTCGCCGGCGAGGCCTTCAACGTACTTCATTCGAAGTCCGCCAAGTTCCTGATCTGCTTCTCGGTCGCCGTCTTTATCGATCAGGACCGAGACTTCACAAAGATCCCAAGTCGTCATCGGCTCATAAAGTTTCGCAGCAATTTGAAGCGTTGGAATGCCACCCTTTTCGATCACGCGGTAACCAGCTTCCGAGAGATCGCAAATGCGCGATCTGAATGGATCAAGATTTGGATCTTCCTTTCGAGCATCGGTCGCGATTTTGTTAAAGATCAATGCTTGGCCTGCGACTGACGATTTGTTTTCGAGCGTTAGATCGACGACAGCGCCCTGGCTATCAGCAACGCTTGTCGAGCGAACCATCAGGCCCTCTGCATCAATGCGTGCCACGCGATTGGCGACTGCCAAAACTGGAACACGCACAGACTCGACAGCGCTATTCGCCGCCGTGCCTTGTGGCTTTGCAACAAGGAGAGCCGAAATTTCTGCGGTCGCTTCGGTCACTTGCGTTCCATCGATCGTCAGGCGTACGTCGATCGTCTTTCTTTCACCTGCGGCTAGCTTCACTGTTGGAGAAGGCATGTTCAATTGAATGCCTGGAGTCGCTTCGATCAGCGATAGATCGTACGCGACATCAGC
>JAXMMN010000117.1:0-3954 GCA_034366485.1 Bdellovibrionales bacterium | reverse complement strand
TCAGCGCCTGACCAGACGGAGTTTTCGCAAAGGCGCTTCCATCAAAAGCCGCTGGCCACTGATAGAGCGACTTTTCAAAATCGCCAGAATCAAAGAACTGAAGAAAAATATTTTGTTCAGCAGTCACTTTACCTTGCGACGTTTTGATCGCTTTTGCGAGAAGGCTTTCGCCATCTTTTGCTTTTGCCGCTGAAGGACCTTGGCCGCCAAGAATATTCAGGAGTTCATCTTCTTGGCCGGCAGCCGTTTCACTGGCATTCGCGAGCGAGGCACCTGACGTCAAAGCCGCTGAAATGGCGACCGAGGCAACAAGCAAACCTTTAAGAAAAACCTGGTTTAAGTTTCGTGGAGATTTCATAGCATGTAACCGATCTGAATACCTGCAACTGTCGTATTCATATTCGTGTCGCCCGTGAAACGCTTCGCCGTGTAGCCTTCGTAACGAAGCTCTAAACGCGTCGACAGGTGTTGAGAAACCCAAAAGCCAATTCCGCCACCACCAGTGTAGGAAGTCGTTGGACCAGATTTAAGTTCCATTTGACCAGCACCAGCCAATGCGTAGACGTCGAAATGTACAACACCTAGATCGTAGAGGTTCATCTTCCCGTAGATTGGGTACCAGTTGACGACCATCATCGCGTGCTGTTTAGGGAAATCGATCTGAGGAATTTGAGCTTTCCCGTTGATCGACGTGTCCGTGAGAAGATATTCACCTTCTTGGCGCAATTGATTAAACGAGTAGTTGTATTTCAGTCCCACGCTCCATTGCGGAGTGAAGTGGTAATGTGCGTTTAAACCAATATTTGAAGTCGTGTTGTACGCATCGCCGCCGAGGACAGAAGAGAATTCAGGCGAAAGTTCTAACCGACGCCGGCGATTCACCACGCGGTCTTGTACGATACGAATCTGCGCCTCTGGATTCAAGGCCTGAGCTTTTTCTAGAAGAACATCGTTTCCGCCAAGCGTATCGAAGTCCTTAAGAAGATCTGCGGCGCTCGCAATCTCGACCGTCAAAGATGCAAAGATCAATGTCGCAGTAACCGAGAGAGCTTTGGTAAGTTTATTAGAAAATTTCATATAATTCCTCATTCTCTCTGAAGTTAATTAACCGCTGGAGTAACTGTTGGCGTCTCTACAGTAGGAGTCACCGGCACCACTGGCGCTGGGGCAACCGGAGCCGCAACCTGAACGATCTTTACCTTCAATGTGCGCTGAAAGAGCTCTTTCTGGATTTTGATATCGCCGGGGATCTTACTTTGGTTGATCACTTCAATATCGACTTTGAAATCACCTGTCGTTGTCGCAAGTGGCTTCCAGCTGATCGTGCAAAGAATGTTTCCTTCACGCGAAGCCGAGATACACTTGCTAATAGCTGAACCAGGCAATTGATCGAGACGAGTCTGGAAGTTAACTGTCAGCTTACCTTCCGCGTACGGATCATAAATCGTGAATTGAACAACGTTTTCTTGGCCCGCAATGACTTCAATTGGACTAAACCAGCTGATTTCAGGCTTCATCACATCGGTCCAAATCATGACTTCGCCATCGTTTTTGTAACCGACACGACCAAAGCGTGATGTCACTTGAAGACCGAATTTGAACTTGTCCTGTGCGCGAGTAAAATCGCGACCACGCATGTCGGCAGGAACCCGAAGGTCGAGTACCATCTTGAAGATCCATTTCTTTTTATCCATCGGATCTTGAACGGGATTTGGATCTGCGACAGTGGGGTCTTGCATGTAAACAAGGCCCGACACATCCGACGGTCCGCGAACTGAAGGAACAGCTACAAGCCGCGGGCGCAGGCCGTCTGCATCAATCGAATCTGGATCGCGAACTGTCACAGTGAACTTTCGCAATTCACCTTCTCGCACTGGAGTTCGAACAAGATCGTCGACAGTCAGAATTTGGGGGTCCACTTCCGAACGAGTCACATAAACCAGAATCGCTTTTGTCGTTCCGATGATCGCGCCACCAACAGGTGAAGGAGCTGTCAATCGAACTACGAGTCGCTTTGGAACACCATACTCTGTTCCTGTCGATTCACGCGGCGGAGTCCACTTGAAAACTCCAGTTTTTCCGTCAAATACCGCACCCGGAAAGTCTTTGAGACTTGTAGAATCGATCGTGAGTTCAAATTGTGGGTTTGCAGTCAGCACACGTCCAGAAATTGAAATCTCGCCTTCAACCTCTTCACGAAACGTGTAGAAGTCCAAAGCATCAATTCGAAGTGCGTCACTCGCAAGCGGCTTCGGAACCGGCGGCTCTTTGTCGAGCTCTGGTGGAATGCCGTTCTTAATCTGATCCGACTTTTCTTCAAATGGGTCCTGATTGACCGAACAACCCATTGCTGCCGAGACAACAAACAAAGCTGCTAGCACACGACCTGTTCGGGCTAATTTTGAAAGTGACATATCGAAGATCCCCTTTTTAACAAAACCCAATTTACCCATAATCCCAACCACTCACGCGTTCTCGTTTTAACCTTAGCTTTTAGCCTTGGCCTGTACGGCGAAGCGCGAACGGATACGAAACCTTTACGTCTGCGCCACCCTCAGGCAGCGGAAACTTCCAAGTTTTCAAGCGAAGCAAAATACAGTCTTCTACAAGCTTTGAATTCAATGTCGTCGAACCAACGTTTGCCACTTTCACTTGGCCATTGCCGCCAATTGTGAAATCGACCGCAACACGACCAGCCAGGGCTGGATCGCCCTGAAGTCCTTGTTCGTAGCAAAATCGAATTTGTCCAAGATTTCGATTGATCACGTCCGCGATGAGATCGCGATCGAGACCGCCACCGATGATCGCTTCGCGACCAAGCGGAATCGGCGCAGTGCCAGCAGAGCCAACAAGCGAGATCTGACCGTAGCCAGCCTGACCGCCGCCTTTTCCTTTAGTGCCGTATCCGCCGCCACCTTGCATATTGCCGCCAGCACCAAGCGGAGCTGCAACAAGACCTTTTCCGTAAATCGAGGTCTGTACGCCGCCAGATCCAGCGTTTCCACCAAGACCAGGACCGGCCGTTGTGTTAACCGCACCAAGATTTACGCCGCCTTTTTGCGATCCATTCTTCATTTGTCCGAAGACGGCCAGTGCGCCCATTCTCTTGATAGACGCCGCTTTGTTCACTACTTTTTGAGTCTCTTTCGGCGTTTCCGAACGAGTATCAGACACCTTGCTCTGCACCGGCTGCGGCTTAACTTGAATGCGCTTGATGATCTGAACGACTTGTTGCTTCAGTTCTTGTTCAATTTTTGGATTGTCTTTAGGTCTAGAAGCCAACACAGACATAAATATCGCTGCGCCAACGAGCACCGCTCCGACGGATCCGCGCCATAGATTTTCTGAATCAGGTCGTAACTTTACATTCTGAAGAGTTCGAGATGTTGCTGAGGCTGGCACCAGTCGTCCAATGCCCGCAATAGTCACCATTCCAGCTTCAAGATCTTTTCGCTCAATGGTGCCGAGTGTTTCAAATTCAACACGTGCGGCCTTTAGACCATCAATTGTTGTCATCAATTCAACACGGCGCGTGTCCTTGCGGCGAATGACTGTAAGTACGTCGTTCTCGTCGCTTGGCCAAGCCAATGTGCGCACAACCACGCCATCCATGTTTTCTAGTGCCAATCTTTTTGCTTCCATTGTCATCTCCGCAAATCTTCGTTCGAAACGTTCAAATCTCTAGCTGGGACTACTGCCTAGATGTTGATTTTTTAATGCGATCCTTAAATTCTGTACGAACTCCAAGCAATGCATCGAGAATTTTGTCGTCCTCAACCGTTGTTACGGCCTCGTCGGAAAAGTGATATTTCCCTTGAACCAAAACATCGTCGAAGCTGACTTCCGTCGACTTCTTCTTTTTCGTCGCAGCGGTATCCTGAGCTTGCGCTTCGAGTACAAATACTGAAGCCGCGAACATTATAACAAGCATCGACTTATTTACGACTTTCATCA
>JAXMMN010000116.1:0-3149 GCA_034366485.1 Bdellovibrionales bacterium | reverse complement strand
TTGCATCCATTTCGCAACGAAACTTGTCGGCTTGAGATTTTCACTGTTCATGAGCGTGCGGATCCCGCCGCACTGACGGTGGCCCAACACGATGATGTTCTCGACACGCAGATTAACGACTGCGAACTCAATCGCAGAGCTTACGCCATGAAATTTACCTTGAGACTCGAACGGAGGAACAAGATTGGCGACATTTCTAACAACAAAGATTTCCCCTGGGGACGCACCAGCCAACATGCCTGGATCTACCCGCGAGTCGCTGCAAGCAATGATCATCGTTTTGGGAGATTGGCCACCTTGCGATAGACGGCGATAGATCGACTCCTCGTCGGCGTAATAACGGGCTCGAAAGCGACGAAAGCCCGCGATAAACTTTAAGATTTCCTTGTTTGGCATAAGGCCAACAGCGCTACCCGTTTCTGGCTCAACTGGTCAACTTGGAAATGAAGAACGGTGCGCCGACGTGCCGCTATAATTGACTCTAAGGCCCTTTCAATCTGAACCTTGCAGAAATGCGTCTCAAACTGCCGCCTAACTTTACAGCGATCCCTTTGGCCACCCTCGCCCTTTTTCTATTTTGCTTCGGACTTTCTACTATTGTTTCTGCTTCGGCGTCTGCGGCAATTCGTTGGGAAACAGAGGGACTTGTCGACCTTGAAGCGCGCAGCTACCCACAAGCAATTGGACAAGCGCGAAGTTCTGAAGTGTGGACTGGTGCGACTCTTGACCTTGACGGAAAGTTTCGTCGTTGGCGGATTCGCACTGTCATAAAAGGTCATTTTTTGACGGTCGGCAAAAGTGATCCTGGCACCATTAATCAATCAGGTAGCCCACATGCCATCGAAGACCAAGAGCTCAACATCGAGTATCGATATCGCAAACACCGGTTTCGAGTTGGGACAACCGTCCTTCGCTGGGGAATCGTCGACGTATATGATCCCCTCGACCAAGTGAACTCGCGAAGATTTGAAAGTCCGCTTGCGACCTCAAAGCGCGGCGACCCAATGCTCTATTGGACACAGACTTCTCTGGCGTCCAATGGAAATGCTTTTGTTTCTGAGGTGTTTTTTGTTCCCTTTCGAAGACCGTCGTTGATGCCCTCACAAGCCAGCGCTTGGCTTCCTCGCCAAATATATATTCCCAATTTGCCCGACACGGAGTTTGTTCTGCCGGACGCACTTGAATACAAATACCTGGGCCGCGAAGAACTCAACGATGCTCTTCACTCGAATTTTGGAGCGCGGTTGGGGTGGAGATTTTCTGAATCAGAACTCTCGCTTCAATACGACGAAGGTGCTTCAAGCTTTCCGTCGCTGCGACCGACAGTATCTGGGAGCGTGATCGCACTCACTCCGCGAACACGTATTCAAGCGGATCCCTTGATTCAACTGACAGAGGTGTACTTTCGCGAGCGACACTTCGGGGCATCCGTCACCCAAACTTTCCGGTCTCTTTTAGTCCGATTGCAAATCGCTAAAACCGAACCGCTGTTTCAAGGTCGAACGCTTTCGCGCGATCGATCTGACTTTACCATGGGCCTTTAATACGGATTCTCAAGTTCGACGCTACTGGCGCAGGTCTTTTACAACTCTCTCGCTCAAAACGACGGCGGAAACGACCTCGCGTCCTTTTCGAGCGTCTTCGATAAAGCTGCCGCAGTTGGATGGCGTCTTGCGATTAGCGAAACAGCGTCGTTGATGATCGGCGCTATGCATTCGGCTCCGGGTCCTGATGGGAAAAACGGTACTGTCGCTGTGATCAATGGCGCGTTTGATCTTGCAGAAAATATTTCTTGCGAACTTGGCTGGACTGCCATTGAGGCCGAAGCTGAAGCACCGCTAGGACCGTTCAAAGATAACGACGGTGGATACTTGAAACTGACCACGTCTTTTTGAAGCGGATTCGTTAAGGCGCTACGAGCCGCAATATTTGCGATTTAACATCACACCCCATTGTTAAGCCTTGTGTCGACTGTACTGCTTGTGAGGTTGAAAAAAAGTTTTCAATCTCCGCTTCGAGCGCGGGCTGAATGCGCTCGAGAATCGAGTCATGTGCGATCGTTGTATTCGGACTTTCTTCATCGACATACTTTTGGTGAAAAACCGATGAAAGCGAAATCTGGTCAATGGTTGCCACCGGACGCCCGGTGGTTGTTTTTCTCAGCTGAACAGTCGTTGGCATCGAAAAATGCACCAAGGGTTTGAAGCCAAGCTGCGACCTGTCCTGGATCACCATCCAGGCACCGATCGGGGCTGTCAGCCGCAGGTCTCCACCACTCGTGCAGCTCAAACCCATTCGACCGGTAAGACTGGTCGAGAAGGCCATTGGTGCGTCCTTTGGAAAATCCATAAGCGCCGGGAACGCAAAGAGCTGCGAGAATCTTGACGACATAAGCTCACGGAAACCCAAAATGTCTTTACCTAGAGTCCAATGGTTCCAAATTCCCTCAGCAAAATAGCTCTGAAGTACGGCTTCAACCGCATCGGTCGCCAGCGAAAGTGTGATTGCGTTTACCTCTGTGGAGGGAAGCAAAGTCTCGGGATTAACTTTTGGCGGCGCTCCCTGGGTCGGACGATCCAATTCAAATCGCAGCAAACCCATGAGGTGAGCACCGCGCACGTCGATTTTGTAAGAGGACGCTTTGAGCTGAAGTTTCATTCCGGCTTCCGACATCGCAGATATCGAAAATCCTTCGCCACCCGGTCGCAAGCCAGCATTAATTGAAGACTCAATGGCCGATTGCACATCCTCAAGAAAATCGACATCTGTCCAACGGGCAATCAAAGTATTCCAGGCCTGTTCTTGAAGGATTGTTTCGATACCAGCAGGACCGGTACAATTCATTTCCATCACTGGTTTCTCGCTCGGACTTTGAAACAAAGTGGAGAGTGTTAATCCTTCTATATCCAAGCTTGGCTGAAGTGCGCCGACGTTAATCGCCGCGCGCAAAAATAACGGCATATCGGTGTTTCGCCAATCGACGACGGTATTGGTACATTCCGCATCGAGACGAATTCTTGCGTCCACTCCACCGACAACAGAGCGAATGACCGTGTGAATTGACACTTTCTCAATAGAAATCTTGAGCCCTCGCAAAACGGCTTCTCCGATGACTCCGCGCGAATCAACTTCTGTTCGTCCTTGCAGAT
>JAXMMN010000115.1:0-1767 GCA_034366485.1 Bdellovibrionales bacterium | reverse complement strand
TACTTCAAGCTTTCGTCGATAATGGTCTGCGCGATTTTCGCGTGTTGATGGCGATACGCTTTCGGGAGGCGATCTTTCGTCCAACGATAGATTTGTGAATTGATCTTTTTAACATTTTCGCCGTACTTCACCTGGCTACGTGAATAGTGTCGACCCAAAAGCTCTTGAGCATGATCGATGCGAATTCGTTTTTGTGCGTCGCCAAGGGTCTCGGGCACGAATTCTGGCTGCGCAGAACTCCAGGCGATCGAATTTCCACAGAATGATGAAGCAGAAAAGACCGCGATAGCAGCGAGGGTTCGGAGTGTCGTAAAGCTTCTCTTCAAGATCTTTTGCATGCCAAACCTCTTCGTGAACGCGAACCTAGAGTTCAATCCAACACTGCTGACCGACGGTACAATCAAGAGTTGCAAATCTGGTGCTGCTAAAAAGTGTTGCCTACTCGTGATGTCTTCGAGTTGAGCGACGGGTAGCATCTATATTCTAGGCGGGTTGTCGTCTGATGGACGAAGCGTTGGTAAACCCGCACAATTGAGACTGTCTCAAAGTGAGACAGGGTCGTCTGCAAATCCGATGCGTCCAATAAAGGGGAGCTTTAAGGCTGGTCGCCAGAGATCTACTCCAAACGTCATCGTCAGAAGGTTGATCTCGATTCCATCGCCAAGGCCGAGCGTGAAACCAAGAACACCAAGAATTGAAAACTGAAATCCTGTGCCTGTTTCTGAGACTCCAAACAGCGCGCCACCTTCAAGCCAGTCGCGACCGATGGCATTGGGCGGAAGCTCGACACCAATTTCAGGAGCGCTCCGCAAGAGATAGGAAATAAAACTATTGCTGTTGGGACCAGGCACCATTCGATAGAAATTTTGGTACTGGTACTCTTTGGCAGCGGCTTCGATTTTCGAAATGGCCGTCATCGCGCGTTCTCCGCGAAGTTCTGCAAGCATAACGGCATCAGCCCCATACCATCTACGATCTGGTAGATCCTTCTGGATAACAATCGACCGCCCTGTCGCGCGGCCTCCCCAAGATGTTACGTGATAGGTCAAATAGTGGTCGGCATTTTCCGCCTTCGTTGCGATCCATGTGTGGACGGCGAAATGTCGGCGCCAACCAAAAGTTCTCGCGGCGTAGACTTGGACGATGGGCTCTTGAACGACTTTTGGGTCGGCGGCAATCCCCATGCTTTCGCGGCTCGCGGTTCGCCAATTCGAATTTGATGCACAAGCCGTGTTAAGAAATAGCAAACAAGTGATTAAAAAAAGTGCTTTAGGAAGAGCTGGGAGGAATTGTGTCTTCATCGCAAACGAACGTACCGGAATGTGGACCAGAAAGCACCTGGCTTTGCGCGTCAAATATCTCCATTTCTGTGAACTTCCGATAGCTTCCCTTCCATGAATTTGATGACAGAACCGACAGCAGTTCTTGAGCCACAATTACCAACGCCCTCGACGATCGAAAAAATCAGTTCCAAGATTGAATCGAATTCGAGCGAGTTAAAAAATATCGGCTACTACCGTCGCGAGGTTATGCCCTTTTTAGGAGCGGAAGTTTTTCAACTGAATCCACTTCGTCTCGGTTGGTTCGCCGGCTGTGTCGGCGTCGCGGTGTTTGGTTTTTATGCGATCGTCGCGCTTGACCTGCCTTGGTTTGCAAAGCTCGCACTTGGAATCGCTATAGGGCTCGCCAATGGCGTTCTTGGTTTCGTTACGCATGAATTGCTTCATGGAAGTATCGTGAAAAGCGAACGCGCTCAAAATGTTTTGG
>JAXMMN010000114.1:0-3079 GCA_034366485.1 Bdellovibrionales bacterium | reverse complement strand
CAATGATATGAGGTGAATGGGTTCTACTTGGTTTGGTAGAGCCGGTCACCGGCATCTCCCAATCCTGGAACCAAATAGCCCTGTTCGTTCATTTCGCGTTCAACCGCAACCGCAAAGATCTTTACGTCAGGGTGAAGTTCAGCAATTTTCTTTGCCGCGAATTCACTGATGAGAATGGAGAGAATTCGAATGTCCCCAACTTCATAACTTTTCAATCGTTCGATCGCCGCAATCGCTGTGTCAGCGGTTGCAACCAGTGGGTCGCACAGGATGGCCTGTTTTCCCTGAATGTCAGCAGGCATTTTGAAATAGTACTCCACAGTGCTGTGGATAAACTTATCACGATAAAGACCTATAAAACCGGTCGATGCAAATGGGATCATCGACAGAACTGCATCCAGCATTCCATTGCCAGCTCGCATGATTGAAACAACGACCGGCGCGTTGGTGATTCTCTCGACCTTCGTTTTTGCAATCGGAGTCTCGATATCGACAAGCTTTAAATCTTTCCAATCGCGCATGACTTCATGTGCAAGGATTCGACTGATCTCTTTCACGAGATCTCGGAATTCTGCAGAAGACGTGTTTTTGTCCCGCAAATAGCCTAGTTTGTGCTTGAGCAGCGGATGGTCCAAGACCGTTAGTTGTTCTGGCATCTAAAAATTCCTTCCATTAGAAAACTGTTCCGTCGCTTTCGATCTGAATTGGCGGATCAGCAGAGGGACGCTTTTCCTTTGCCGCAAACCGACCGGCCCACCATGTTCCGCCCTCAAGCACTTTTGCCAAAGGAAACTCACTGGGTGTTCGGCCTAGATTCTTTTGGACTTCAGCACCAATTCGATCGAGGAAATAAACTGTCAGGGCTCGCCATTCGATGATTAAATCCGATTCAGGCTTCCACTTTTTATCTAGCCCCTTTGGATCGCGCAGAGAAATCAGATCGCGATCCACAAGGAGACCACCATTTCGGTACTCCGCAAGGCCCGTGAGCTTTTCAATTTCGCTGACTTCGAAGCCGGCATCCTGAATGGGTTCGATTAAAGAGTACGTCAGCCACTGAGAAAGTTTGTGAATAGGCACAAGGCCACCGACTCCGCCACCTGACGTGAGATCTAAGCCACTGTGCCGCCAAACATCGCCAAGATTCACTTTGCCGAAATCACCTACGGCGACCAATCGACCTGGCCAGATGGGACCAAAACCGTCGAGCACAGCACGCAATATGGCAGGCGCTGGGATCTTCATACCATGGCGCATTTTTAAATAGTCAATCAAAGCACCAGGACGCGCGGTTGAAAAAATATTTCTGTTTTCAACAGCTCCGGCCAACGAGTTCAAAAGACCCAAACGGCCGTGAACGCCGACCAAAGGGTTCGCCGCCGAAACTTGAAAGTGCTGCTCGAGATCTTCAGGCTTTAGACTCCGAAGCCCCGAGGCCTCTGCGCGCAACTCTTTTTTAGAGTCGCTCATAATTCCAGAACGAAACATATGAAGACTGGCAACGCCAAGACCCTCGGACCGAGTAGTTGTGATTCCAGTGCCAGGTTCTTTATAGGACCAAGCAGCCCCAGCACCTGCATCCAGCAACACAGACGTCACGACAAGATCAATTTCCGTGCGCGCTCGCTCGAGCACATCAAGGTGAGCGATTTCTTTTTTGAAATCGACAACTCGGTCCCGCCCACCAGCACGGAAGTGTCCCCATCTTGAGTGAAAGGGAATATTTCCTAAAGGATAATTTTTCGCAATTGTCTCCATGACAAAGGAAACCAGCGGCTCGAAACGTTCTTCGTGAATTTGAAAAAAACCTTTTCCTTCATTTGCTCGGCTATAAATCGCCTTCGCACGATCGCGAATTGCGACAGGCGAAAGAAGGTAGTCAAGCTCAGCTTGCGAGAGTCGAATCTCACTCATCGATTTTTCTTCCCTTGATTCCCTCAAGTTCTTTTCCGGCCTTACCGCCCTCTTTCGAAAAATAGCCGGCGGCTTTTTTGGCTTCCATTTCCACTTGCGCGTCTTTCGGGATCAACTCGTCGGGGATTGAAATTCGATTCACGACTTCGATTCCACTTTTGACAATGGCATCGTATTTCATGTTGCTCATCGAGTGAAGATTATGAATTTTTTGAATTCCGAAGAAATGTAGGCAGTCCGGCATGAACTCCTGGAAACGCGCGTCTTCTGTTCCAGCAACGCACTCAGTTCTATGGAAGTAGGTCGCGGCCGAGTCGCCTCCCTTTTGTCGCTTTCGCGCATTGTAGACGAGAAACTTTGTCACCTCGCCCAAAGCGCGCCCTTCTTTTCGGTAGTATGCGATAAGGCCAACGCCACCTTTTTGCGCTGTTCGAGCGGCATCCTCAATGCCGTACATAAGATACGGACGACACGTGCAAATGTCTGATCCGAAAACGTCGGATCCGTTGCATTCATCGTGCACTCGGCACGTGAGCGTGACCTCAGGCTTTGCTAAATCGGCTGGATTTCCGAAAATATAAACGGTTGTGCTGCCGATCGGTGGAAGCCAGACTTTTAAATCTTGGCGAGTGATGAATTCTGGGTACATACCCCCAGTTTCTTGAAACAAAATTCGTCGCAAATCGCCCTCTTCGACACCAAGCCGAGACGCCATCCCAGGAAGGTACCATACAGGTTCAAAGGCGACTTTCGTAACGCGAATGTCGCCATTCTCTAAGACGACTTTGCCATCAATCGCGAGACGTTTTTTGGCGATGGCATCGTTGATTTCTGGAATTTGTAGGTGTGCTTGAGTCACAGCAATCGACGGACGTATGTCGTACCCTTGATCAAAGAGCGGCTTGAAGCCGACGTAGGGATCTAGCCCCCATGGATCAAGCGACACGATCTTTAAAGGATCCGACCACTGAGGATAGGGACCGATAGATACGGGACTTTGAGTATTTTCTAGATCGGGCCGATGTTGGGGCGGAAACTTACCACTCGCAATCGAAAGGGCACGGTAAACGGTGTAGCTACCGCTATGTGCACCGATCGCGTTCCGTGCACGAGTGTTCGTGACACTCGCGACAACAGGTCCGCGCTCCATGGCCGTTTTCGCTCC
>JAXMMN010000113.1:0-2193 GCA_034366485.1 Bdellovibrionales bacterium | reverse complement strand
TAAGGGTTGTGCTGGCGGTACGCGGTCTTCATTTCTTTTTCCAAAACATACATTTCGTAGTCGTCGTTTCCGATGGCTGCGATGCTTGAGAAGAAGTTTTTTACCGCAGTCATAAGGTTCGCCAGGTTCTTAGTGAGTGTCATTGTCGTTGTCATTGTCGGTATCATTTTTGGGCCTCCGTTGATGAAGCCAAGATCGACGACTTACGGGAATACCTCAAGTGTCGCTCAGAGGGTATCAAAATATGATACCAAATCTTCAAAGGTGGCATCAGGGCTTGGTTGATAGGGTATTGAAGCTGAGTGTTAGGTCTGGTAGGTAGGCCGGGTGGGGGGCTTCGTGAACACTGCGAGTAACCGGAATCGTAAATCGCTGATCGGCACGTTGTTCTCGTTTGCGGCCACGCTCTTCGTGTCAATGTCCGTCGCACTTTCGGCAACGGCGTCGGTGGATCTCGACGAGGTTCTTCAAAGCGTGGCGAGTGAGCGAAGCCACAACCCATTTAAAATCGGCGAAAAAGCCGCGATCAAACATCCGATCTATCCAGTACTTCTTTCTCAGGCCGATCACTATGGTTCAGTCGTCGAGTGGGTGCCGTCAGTGTCGGGCGCAGTTTTAGAACTGCCGTTCAATGAAAATCGAATGAAAGTGGCAACGTCGGACGAATTCAATGGTTGGTTTGACGAATTCGAAGTTCCAAATTTGATTTTCGTGCACGACAAAGCGTCGCTTGTGACTTTGATTCACGAACTTCGCCACGCGCTTCACGTGGGTATTCACGGGCGCATTGAAGGAAACGCGTTCGATCAAGCTCTGCAAAAAAACAAACGGCGCATCGATCAGTTTCATGCGCGCTTGATGAAAAGTCCCTTGGACCTAAAAACGAAAAACCGTTTAAAGCGACTATCGACAAGACTTCTTGAAACGTGTTCGGAAGTCAGTGCACATCACGGAGATCTGCTTCTAGCGGAAGCGTTTAAGAACGAAGAAGCCGAAAGCCACCGTGATTTCATCAAAGACTACAAGCTGGAGTTCTCAAAAGCCTACAAGGCGCTCTCGCGACACCCCTTCAGTCAGGGTGAGGAATTTGTCGAAGATCTCAACCAGCACCTAGCGGCCTCTGGTTTTTAAAAACTTCGTTAGCTTTTGGAAAAGCGTCGCGCAGGAATTTGTCGACGTCGCGGTCGGCGGGGCCGGCGGTTGAACGGCCACCGCCGCCGATTGAACTGGCGGTTGCGTTGGCAGTGGCGGAGCAGGTGCCGTTACAGGTGCCGTTACAGGTGCCGGCACAGGTGCCGGCACAGGTGCAGGTGGGCGATCGACTGTAACCACAGGATCGACCGTCGCAGTCGCAGGTCTTACAGGAACTTTTTCTTGCACCTTTGCAGTCGCGTTTCTCAATTGGTCTTCAAGTCGAAAAGTCGCTGATCCAAGTGTATCGTGGCCTCGTTTAACCTTGTAAATAAGGTCGTAATTGGGCTTGTCTAAATATCGCTCGTGAGCTTCGTCAAAGGACAGAGCTCGTACAACAGTTCTTGCGAGCTTCAAGTTATTTGGCCCGAGTTCTTTTAGAAGGCCTTCGGCGACGTCACTGAGTGCAAAGGCTCTGCGGACGCGCAGGGCTTCTGTTCGCTTTTCGTTCCAGAAGGTTCCCGGTCGAAAGTCTTCGAAGATCGCAAGGAGGTCGTCAGGCATTTGCCGCCAGTGTTTGGCGACGATTTCAATCATGTTGTCTTGTAGCATTTTTTTTCTGCTTGAGTCGGCATCCTTGTACAAGCTCATAAGTTCTCGCGCTTGCTTGAGAGACAAGTCCTGCGGTGGCGCCACTCGGTGAAGGGTCGCCAACGTCCAGCAATTTCCAATACCAAGGCAGGATTTTACCGCTGCAATATATTTATCAGGCGATTTTTCAAAAACTTTGCCTGCGGCCTGGTCGTAGAGACTGACTCTTTCCGGCGTCGACTTCCAGCAATCTTGGATTCCCGCAGAGTCGTAGCTACTGCAGGCTTCGAAAATGGCGGCGGCTGAGGCATCGCTTGGTTCCTTGATAAGTTGTCGTGCCCATTGAGCGACTTTATCTTTGTCGCGTGTTGTTGGACTGACTAGGTCTTTGACGATTTCCTCTTCAAGGATTTTCCGATTTTCGTCAGTTAAAAGATTTTCGTCCCTCCAGTATTCCGCAATTTTCTTGTA
>JAXMMN010000112.1:0-2911 GCA_034366485.1 Bdellovibrionales bacterium | reverse complement strand
ATGGCTGTAATTGATCAGTAGTGGCTCGCGGCCAGTTCCCTCCGCAAAACTAAGAGACACTAGGCGGCCCTTTGAATCAAAATTTTGAATAGCGCCGTCTTCACGAAGCCTTCGATAGCCAGCTTTTGTTCTTACGACTTCTTTTGCACTGAAGCGCGGATCTAAGAGCATCGCCGTTGTTATGTCACAACCGATGTAGCGAACAGAGAGGTCCGCATACTTTTCGACTTTTCCATCGAGATCCGAGCACCAGCCAAAACCAAAACGGCCTCGGAACTCGGACTTCGACGAATAGTGTTTTTCGATGATCACATCATCAATGATGTGTTTTGAATGGAGATGATACGTCTGTTCGGTAGCGTCGATCTGAGACACTGTCTCGGCCAGACTTTGAACCGAGATCACCAAGCAGATGGATGTTATTCCAAGTCGCTTTAAAAAAGAACCCTCGAACACTTTAACTCCCTTTTCCTTTTGAGATCTAAGAAGGCAAAAGGAGAGAGAGCAAAAAGGGAGCACGGCTGAAATCAAGTAGGTTTGATTTCGGTGAGTACAGCTATAGACACTGTCACGGCATTTCTCGACACTGAAATTTGGGTGACACCAGTCGAATAAACGAAAAAAGCTGACTCATTCGTCAGCTGTCGAACTTTAAGCCACCTGATAATAGCACTGAAATATCTAAGGAATTTGGGCCTAGGCGACCTTTTTAATCATTCCTGGGGCTGCTGCGACCGTCCATCGGTTTCGACCGCCATGTTTCGAATCATAAAGCGCCTGATCGGCACGCTTTATCCACTGGTCCGAGTTTTCGCCTTTAGTTAGTTGCGCAATACCCATCGAAACAGTGAAACGGATTTCCGTTGATGCGTGCACGAAAACTTCTTTGCGAATTTTCTCGAACACCTCTGCGGCGCGATCAACGGCATTCTGAACTTCGTGATCCTGAAGAATCACGGCGAATTCTTCGCCCCCAATTCGGGCAACAAAGTCCGTTTCCATCGAGTAGAATTCCGTCAATAAGCGAACACATTCTTTCAGAACAAAGTCTCCGATGTCGTGTCCGTAGGTGTCGTTAATCTTCTTGAAGAAATCGATGTCAAGGATACAAAGCGTGACTTGAGTTCCGGAGAGCTCATGTAAGCCTACTTGTTGTTTTATATGCTCATCAAAACTTCGACGATTGAACGCACCAGTTAAATGGTCGGTTCGCATCGTGCGATCCGCTTCTACGAGTTTCTTCTTTACGGAATCGAGATTTTTCTTAATGTTGGACATGCGTTTCACGCGGCGCTCGTCTCGCTTAGACGTGTACTCGATATAAGAATCAATAAATTCGCGTGATTTCGTTCGAAGGACGTCAATCGATTCGCTTTCGACGGCCTCTTTCAACTCTTTGAGATTTGATTTCACGTCTTTGTCTGCGACTTGTTCGAATCGCGAATCATCGGCTAGCTGTTCGACGAAGTCCCAAAGAATGGCTTTGAAGTCTTCAAAGGTTTTCCTGACGTATGTGTATTCATCTACTCGGTAGGATGAAAAGAACTGTCGAAAGCGAAACAAAAGCTTTTCTGGATCTGCCTTTGAGGAAGGATCAACTAGTTCTCTCGCCAAGTCATCGAACGATTCGCGCACTTTGCGAACGGGGTGATTTTCAATTTCTACAAGGTGTTTCGAGTAGATGTCGATGATGTAAAGTAGCGTCGCACGGTCATCCGACAACTCTAGCTTCTTTTTTCTACCCGCTTCGGGAGAGCGATCAAAGCCAAGCTGCTCGACCAATTTTTGAACCCAACGTTTCATGTGAATTCGTCCTCCACGACACTTTCTTATCGGCATCTCCCTTTCCTCGCTTAAAGCTCGATGTATCTAACCAGTCTCGACCATTGGATGTTTTACCTTCCGACGAATTCGAGACAAACTAGCCGCTCATGTCGAGACTCGTTCAAAGCTTCACCCGCTATTTCATTCCTCGCTGCTCCAGGCCGAACGTCCAGGCTATGTCGAAGTCGATCGCGATCTTCTGTACCTTTATTTTCACCACAAACACTGGCGCCTCGACTCCTTTACCGGTCGACGCCACTCAGTCCCCTGCCACGCAAGAATCCCCTCAACCTCCTTCGCGTCCCCTTTGGCAATTTGGCTTTGGTGGTGGCGGCGGCGTGACGCCGCACTATCCGGCATCAAATCAATCCAGCCTTCGCTTCCTCGCTGTGCCAACCTTTCGATACCGAGGACGAATTCTGCGTTCAGACGATGACGGCACACGAGCGCGCTTGATTCGATTTGAAGACACAGAAGTCGATCTCTCTGGCGACGCCTCATTTCCGGTTTCAAGTAGTGAAAATGATGCGCGAATCGGTATGCCAGAACTCGACTGGATTGGCGAAGTCGGACCACGCGCGGGAGTTCGCTGGCGAATTCGGTCTGCTAAAAACAGCCGCGGGGATTTACTTCGACTTTTGTTTCCAATTCGCGCCGTGTTCTCTTCCGATACGGCAAATATTCGCCATCGTGGATTTATATTTCAGCCAGAAATTTCCTTCGAGAGAATTTTAAGTCGCTCAAATTTCTTGGACTCTGAAATTTCGGTCGAAATTGACACGAATATTGCGATCATCAACGAGGGACTTGCTAGCTATTTTTACGGTGTTGCGCCAGAGTTTGTAACAGCAAATCGAAATCAATACCGCGCACTCTCGGGGCCACTGTCAGTTAGCACCGGTCTTCTACTATCTGTATCGCCTCGCCACGGTCGCACAGCTGGCAGTTCCTTTTTTGTCGGAATTCGAAACACTTCGACCGGTGTCTCGGTCAATCGAGAAAGCCCCCTTCACAAAGTGGATCAAACTCTGTCGTTCTTCACTGGGATCAACATCTACTGGTTCAATAGTGAAGACCAGGAATCAGA
>JAXMMN010000111.1:0-1604 GCA_034366485.1 Bdellovibrionales bacterium | reverse complement strand
GATTGCGTTGATCGATTGGAAAACCGGCAAGGAAGTGGCCTCCAGAAAGCTTTTGAACAAGACATTTTATTATGGCCATTCGGTGTTTTCGAAAAGCGGCGACAAAATACTCTCGTCAGTTGTTCAACCAGCGAAGGCGCGTGCAATTATTGAAGTATTGGATTTTCCAAGCTTCAAAGTTCTGGACGAGATCGAAATTGAACGGGGTATTGTTCACGAAATTGCCCTTCTCGCAAATAACAAGTTCGTATTTGGTCTGACACCATTTTATTCTCTTGAACAAAAGCCTGGCTTTGGTTTTTTTGATCTTGGAACAAGGAGAGCAGAGTACATTGAAATCCCGTTTGCTGGGAAAAAAGCCGTTTTTTCACATCTTCAAATCAATCGAAATCAGATCCTTGGAGAAATTTTTGAGGATTTGCCAACTGAGTCCCTCAGGCTTCCTGCCGCTCAGAGTCACGTGACACGCCTACTGAGCTTGGATTTGAACACACACGCGGTGACGGAAATAAGAGATCCAGAATTGAAAAATGCGATTCAAGAAGTGAGCACTCAAGCATTGAGCTTAGCGGTGGACGAGACCGAAGACACTCTCTGGGTCAGCTTTCCAGATCTCGCAAAAATTCAGGTTTGGAATCTGAAAGACTCTGGGCTTCTCGAGACGCTCACTTTCCCAATGGAGAACGCTCCGCGAGGGGTTGTCTTGGACGCAGAAACTGGTCGGATGTTGGTTTCCACGGAAAAGTCGGTGATGGTTTTTGATTCGAGATCCAGAAAGCCCATCACGAACCTTGCGCTTCCGACGAGTGGATATTGCGCCCATCTTCGATTCACACTCGCTTAAATCTTCCGTAACATTCGAGATGGAAGCTATCGTAACAATTTGTCCCAACTACGGTTAGCATTAAATCTAATAAAATTAATTTTAAATAACTTAAGACAGTCATTGAATAGAACCCCGGTTCCGGCCACACTTGAAAGCAGAGCGGGGAAATAGCGTGGCAGATGACGGAATCAAACTTAACGAAGGAAATGCGGCGGCTGATCGATTTCGCGATTTCACTGAAAACTTTCCTGGCGCGGTTTTTATTTACGATGTCCGACCAGACGGAAGTGATCTCGTCGAGTATGTCAGTCGAAAATGCTGGGACATTTGGGAAATTACTCCTGAAGAAGCAATCGAAAGTGCAAAACCAATTTGGGAAATCATAGTTCCTGAAGATGTCCCAGTCATGGCGGCTTCTATCAAAAAATCAGCCGCCGAAATGTCTGGCTGGCATTGCCGTTGGCGAGTTGTTACCAAATCCAAGAAAGAAAAGTGGCTTGAAGGCTGGGGCCAACCGAGAAAGCTTCCCGATGGAACGATTCGCTGGAACTCCATGATATTGGATGTGACTCGGCAGCGAAACGCGGAGATCGCTTTAGAGGCCAGTCGAGATCGTGCACTGAGTGTCAGGCATCTCGAGACAATAGGAACGTTGTCGAGTGGGATTGCCCACGATTTCAATAATCTCCTCACGGTTGTTGCGGGGAATTTGGATTTGTTGCGAATGAGGCTTGGCAGTCAAAAGCAGTTCGAACCAATTTTGGAAAGTTTGTCGCGG
>JAXMMN010000110.1:0-2202 GCA_034366485.1 Bdellovibrionales bacterium | reverse complement strand
GCTTTTGATCGCGAGTATATCCTTGTCGGTGTTTCTCGGAATTGAGCTACTGCGAACGAGAGCGACCGTAGAGTTTCTCGAAGTAAAACGACTTCGCGTAAAAAAAGCTTATCGTGAAAACGAAATGGTCGAAATGCTAGTTGAAGTAGTTAATCGATCCGAACGCGCAATTGGACCGGTCTTTATAAATGACGTTTTTGGTCCGGCCGTTGAAATGAACGTGCGACTGGCGCTTGGAGTCTTGGAAGGCAACTCCATAACCCGAGTCAAATATAGAAGAAAATGCGACAGTGGGATGGGACTGAAAGAGATCGGCCCTCTTTCGGTCGAAACCGGCGACACATTCGGTATCTTTCAGTACGATGCGTCGGACGACACGGTTCGCAAGGTCAGTGTTTTTCCAGCGATCGAAGATATTCCGCAGTTGCCAGTGAAGCCGGCTCTTGATTCGACTTTTTATGGAATTTACGAAGTCTCAAATCGTGGTTCGAGTGTCTGCCTCGCGGGAATTCGACCATACAACTCGGGCGATTCTCCTCGACATATAGCGTGGAAGCTTTCGACTCGTGGACGTGGCTTGGTCGTGAAAGATTTCGAAAAGTCGGTGAACGCCAATATCAGTGTGGTACTAAATTTGACCCCCAATTGGCAGCTGGGCAAAAACGCTGCATCCACGTGGGAGTATGCAAAAGATTTGGCTCTTGCGATCATCCAACAGCAGATCGAACTGGGAAACAGTGTCGGCTTTTACAGCGACCAAATGTTTGTGTCGCCTGGCGCGGGTGAAGCGCACTTCCAGCAGATTGCAAGGCAGGTCGCAAGTTTGAAATTAAATGAATCTCGTTCGCCGTTGGTAGAGCAACCGGTTGATTTGCTCACTCGGTATCAACCGATTCTGCCTCCGGGTTCAGAAGTCTTCTATGTGGTGCCGTTTAATGAGTTGGAAATTACGACGAGCGAAAAGTCGCTTCGACGTCTTGTCGGCCACGGGTTTCGTGCAGGTGTCGTCTTCGTCGACACAGCCGCATTCTGGGCAGAGTATCAGTCGTCGGTCGCAGCCGCTCGCTATATGGGAACGACTTTTATTGACGGTCTAGGAGAAACAGCCCGCCGACTTAAAGCGAAGGGCATACGGGTTTTTGTTGCGACTCATCGTCGGCGTTTGCGAGACGCCTTCAAAAATGAAGGACTTTCGCTATGAGCAACACCTGGAAGGAAGTCTATTGGCGATTTGCGATTGCGTTGACCTCTTCATTGTTGATTTCCTTGACGGCCTCAAATGTTTTCCAAGGGCGAGGAATTGGCATACGAGCGACGTTGATTTTCTTTTTTCTCTTGGTCGCGGTCTTTTTTGTAAGAGGATTGATATTTGGTCCGGAGATTTTGTTTTTCGATGTCGATCATCAGTTTGATTCTACGCCGAAGTCAAAGTTAGTGATCTTCGGAATGGATTTCGACGATCGTACTGTCGAGACCAAAGAAAAAACACTTCTAAGTAAAGTCGCGCAAATTTCTGGCACAAACATGCTTGCTGCGATCGCGGCAGTCATAGGAGTTCTTGTTTTTTTGGCGACGGTGCGAACTTTCATCGACATACCGATGACGAACTATTTCGTCGTCGCAGTTCTAAGTGTCACGATCTTGTTTTCTTCTTTTCTCAATCAGCTGGTCGTTCCCGTCCTCTTTGGATCAATGGTGCTCGCCTACGTTTTCTACACCGTTCCCGGTGATAAGTTGGTCTTCAGTAGTGCCCTGGGCTTCTTTTCTGTATTCGCGCTTTTATCGGCGTTTGGATATTTGCGTTCGCTACAGGCGGTGAGGCAGTTTCCGAAAGATAAACCGATAGGCTTCAGCGATAAGTTGGTCTTATCGGCGGCGCTTCGCGGAGCGGTGATTCTCGTTGTCGCGTTCGCAACTCTTCACACTATTGTTCGCGAGCCGCTTTCTGAAGAGGACGAGGCCTTTCGTCCGAAGGCGCCAGGAAAAGTTGTAACAAATCAGATCAGTCGCGAGATTGCAGAACAGGCGTTGAAGATTATGGGATCTCGCGGTGGTAGCAGTGGCGGCGAGAATGGCGGCAGCAGTTTTTCCACTTCCGCTGGCGGAAGTGGAAAAACAGGCGCGGGAACAGGCGCGGGAACAGGCGCGGGAACAGGCGCGGGAACAGGCGCGGGAACAGGCGCGGGAACAGGCGCGGGAACA
>JAXMMN010000109.1:0-1278 GCA_034366485.1 Bdellovibrionales bacterium | reverse complement strand
AAGAAAAAACATCGACGGTGTTCGTTACCAACAGAAGGCGATCTACTTTGTACAGCGCGAGGTCGAAGAGCTATTGGCATCGGAAAACCGCGATCGACTGTTGATCTGCGATCGTGGCAGTCTTGATGGTCTCGCCTACTGGCCGGATAGATCTCGCCCTGAAGGTTACCTCGAAGCGGTCGAGACAAATGTCGAAGCGGAAGTTCTTCGCTACGACTGGGTTCTTCATTTAGATACCGCACCAAGTACCGGATACGATCTTGAAAATCCCCTTCGAGCAGAGACTTACTCGGAAGCAAGTCAACTGAACGAACGAATTCGCGACGCGTGGAAAGCCCATCCGAAAAGATTTATTGTTGAGGCCTCCGCCAACGGAAGCTTCAGCGAAAAACTGCAGCGCGCCTTATTTATTGTGCGTGAAATTTTAAATAAAAAGTCCTACGAGGAAATTCTCCAGGCGCTTAAAGCTCGCACGCCCAGCTGATCTAATCATCGGCAGTGTGATCATCAGCATCTACTGCGGAGAGTCCTCAACCTTCCAGCCGAGTTCCGTTTCGATTCTTAGCCGAAGACCTGCGCTCGCATCTGGTTCGCCATGGGTGATGAAAACGGACTTTGGTGGCGCGTCCCCACTTTTTAACCAGTCCATTAGCTCAGAACCATCTGCATGTGCCGAGACATTATCCAAGACAGCCACTTCGGCCTTCACAGGGAGATCCTCACCATGAATGCGAATCGTGGGCTCGCCGGCCAGCATCTTTGCTCCGCGTGTGCCTTCGGCTTGATAACCCGTAAAGAGAATCGTGTGCTTGCTACTTCCCACAAGACCTTTGAGGTGATGTAGCACCCGGCCGCCGGTCGCCATTCCATTTGCCGCTATGATGATTGCCGATTCTCTTCGACTATTCAGATCTCGCGATTCCTCGACGTCCACGACGGGGATCGCGGTTTCGCAGATCTCTTGAACTTCTTCGCTTGAAAGTTTTGTTTCCGCAGCATGCTTACAAAAAACGCCGTTTACCCGAATCGACATCGGACTATTTAAATACACCGGAACTTTGGGAATTTCGTTCTTTCGCTGAAGCTGTAAAATCGCTTCAAGTAACAGCTGGGTTCGCCCAACAGAGAAAGCCGGAACCAAGACAATTCCGCCACGTTCGATCGTGCGATTGATGTGAACCTTCAGTTGCCCAACAAGATCCGTATCGACATGCTCGCGATTTCCATATGTCGATTCGATGACCACATGGTCCGCCGTCGGTCGCTTTACGGGAGGCC
>JAXMMN010000108.1:0-2503 GCA_034366485.1 Bdellovibrionales bacterium | reverse complement strand
GAACGAAATCTACTTAAACCTTAGAAAACGAGACTTTGTGATTCTCGGAATCAACGTCGACGAAAGTGACGACGACGTTAAATACTTCCTTCAGGAGTATAAAATCGACTACCCGCTACTCGACGACCGTAAACATGGATTGGTAAAAACACTCGGTATCGAAGTAATGCCGACGTCCTATCTCGTCGATTCAACAGGGACGGTCCGCTACATTCACAAGGGCTTTAGAAGCGGCGATGGATCTCTACTCGAAAAACAAATTCGTTTGCTGCTGGATAAGAAAACCGCAAAATAGTCAGAGACTTTCTAAACTTTGGATAATTCGGCAATCTTTGGGATCGAGTTCCTCGTTACAGACTGATTGAAGTTGCGCGAGGCTTTTTTCGAGCTTTTTTAACTCTTTGATTCGGATTCGAAGTTTTTCAAGCTGCTCGTTAATAACTTCATTGGCCTGTCGGCACGACTTCGCTGTGCCAGATCGGACGTTCAATAGTTTTTTGATCTCGACAATTGGAATATCAAGCGATCGACAGTGCGCGATGAATTCGATCGCAGCTACCGCGTCCGAGTTAAAGTCACGATATCCACTTTCTGATCGAAGCGGACGCTTAATTAGGCCCGACTTTTCATAAAAACGTATCGTATCGATAGTTAGACCGGTCTTTTTTGAGATTTCTCCTATTTTCATGACATTCAGCCTATCACTTGACCCTGGTGTAGCTCCAGGGTGTTAAATTAAATCTAGAACGGAGCACCATGGGAAAAAGCTGCTGCGAAGCCAAGTCTGCGGAACTTGCGAAGCTGCGTGAGAAGCAAGGCACGGTCCTTAAGTGGGTTCTTGCGATCAACGCGGTTATGTTTGTTGTTGAATTCGGATTTGGACTACTCTCACGCTCATCGGCCCTTATGGCGGACTCGCTTGATATGTTCGGTGACGCGGCTGTCTATGGCTTCAGTCTTTTCGCTTTGAACCGCGGCGCCATTTGGCGGGCTCGCGCTGGGCTTTCCAAAGGCGTCATCATGGCCATCTTCGGGATCGTGGTGCTGGGACAAACCATCTATCGATTTCTGATCGCATCGGTGCCGGTTGCGGAAACAATGGGTGCGATAGGTGCACTAGCCCTCGCGGCAAATGCGACCTGCCTCTTTTTGTTGTACCGCCACAGAGCCGATGACATCAATATGCGCTCAACGTGGCTTTGCTCACGGAACGACATTGTGTCGAACTTTGGTGTGATCATTGCGGCAGTATTGGTCGGATTATTAAACTCTGGCTGGCCAGATCTGGTTGTCGGGGTTGCAATTGCCGGTCTCTTTCTGAAATCTGCCTACGAAGTTGTTGGCGAAGCTAAAGACGAGCTCCGCTCGCCGGTGGTAACAAGCTGATGCGTATTTTACTGATCATGCTAATTCTTTTTTCCTCAAGTTTTGACTCGTGCATGATCGAGGAAATCTCTCATTCATCTGACGTGAGGGATTTGAAATTAACAAGCAGTGACTGCGAATCAGGTCGATCCGTCGATGATGTTTGCAAGTCTGAGAGCGGCTCGCAGTCTCACAGCAAGAACCACTCACATGATAAGTGCCAACACTGCCACGGCGGGCATTTTGCGACGTCGAACGACCTCCCGATGCCCACACCGACTGTGGTGTTGATTGATCGGCAGAGTACCTACGCGTTCAATTACAACCCACCATCGTATTCGACTCTCCGGCGACCGCCGAAAGCCTAACCCTAGGATTTTCACCTAAGCAGCAGTCGATTCTCGGTTTCAACAACTTTACGATGGAAGTTTCAGATGAAACACTTCGCATTTTTAGCGATTCTGCTTTTAACCATTGGTGGTGCGTCCGGATCACTCGCCGTAGCCGGCGGCGACGCTTTTGCCCACGCACATGGTAGTCATTCAGAGTGCCCACTCCCGAAGAGTGCAGCAGACGTAGTGGCATGTGCAGTGTCTGAAAGTCCAATCGCCAAACGGTCTCGCCTTGCTGCTGATCAATCTAAATCACTCGTCGAAGTTGCTCGGCAGATTCCAAATCCTGAAATAGATATCCAATCTGCCACTGGGCGACAAGATGGAGGCGAGGCTTCTAGCACTGACATTGGGCTCTTACAACCCATCGAATGGGGCGGTCGCCGTGAGGCTCGAATCTCTTCCGCCGAAGCGCAGGGAAAAATTTTAAATGCAGAGGAACGCGAAGTTCAAGCGGATCTCGTACGCGAAACGATTCGAAACCTTCATCGCTTACGTCAACTTGAAGTCGAAAAGACTCTGTTGATAGAGACTGTCGAAACTCTCCAGAGAATTATTTCGCAGCAGACAAGTCGCCCGGCACTAACTCCCGATCAACAAGTCACGCTCACCGTTTATCGTATGGCGCTCGCAGACACGAAAATCAAACAATCCGAAATGTTCGAAGAAGAGCGTAAGCTGGAACACTACTTTCATGTGTCGACTGGACACTCACTCACCGAATTGAAACCGATCCTACCGTCGGC
>JAXMMN010000107.1:0-7520 GCA_034366485.1 Bdellovibrionales bacterium | reverse complement strand
GTCAACATCGAGCTTCTTGATCAATTCTTGGGTGCGCGGATTACCAATGAACGCGAGCAAGTCTTTCTGGTGGGCCAGCGACATTTTCTCGGCCATCGTGAGTTTTTGATTTTCCTCTAAGTCACGGAGGTAATCATCGATGATTTTCTTGTGTCGATCGCCTTTGGCTATAGAGAGAGATCGCCCAGCAGAAGCCTTGATCGCTTGCTTGATGACAGCTGCAGTAGCTCCAGTGGCCGCCATTGGGACGACAACTCCGCAAACCATTTCTGTTTGAGACCGAGCATTTAAACAACGGACGACGCCGCTGACGGCCGTTAGGTCCGGTAAGGTAAACGAAATGCCAAAGGCATCGCCGCGCGACTTTTCTCGAGCAAAGCACTGTGTGTAAGCAAGATCTGCTTTTGAATAGGCCGATTTCGCGAATTCAAAAGCCATCGTGTTTTGCCGAGTGCGCTCTGCGAGGTCAACCGCATTGCGAACTACCGGATCTTCGCGACACGTTGAATAGGCTTTATCAACAACGCCCTTATTGTAACCGCGTCGGTCTTTCGCCCAACTATAAACATTGGACGCTATTTCTTTTACTCCATTCACCGTCGCCTTTACGCCTTCAACTGTCCCGACGGCGCAAGCTTTAGAAAAGCTCACTTCCACCTGATCATCCGGATCAAAACAGTTTCGTCTTTGCTCTTTGGCAAAACCTTGGCAGTCCTCGGATTCTTGCTCGCGCAAGCAGTTGAGAATTGCGGCCTTTTGGGTTTCTGAAGAAAAACACACGTCCGAAGCCAACGAAGAAACCAAACCGTTTGAATTGGCCGCTGCGGATTGGCCTATAACCAATGTCCAACCACAGGCGAGAATCGCCAATGCAGAGGCCAAGGCATTTCGATAAAGTGGCCAGACCATAGTTGTATAACGGCTAAATAGCCGAATCTCTTCATGTCTCGAATTGAGACATTCTATTTCCATTTGCTTCATTTCGAGAGACACTGACTTCGTGGGGATCTTCAAACAACATCGCAAACGTTCGATTCGTGTAGCTTCAGGGACACTGGGCTCACTTCTGTTGGCTGTTGTTTTCTTTCAGAATTGCGCTCCGCGCCCCCTCGAACAGGGCGAGTACGCTTCGATCGATGACACAGGAATTTCAGGTGATTCCGCTTATCGTTTACCTGCTAACTTTAACGAGACACTCAACACAGGTGTTACTTGTGCGGTCACTGTCACGGCAGCAAACGTCGCCGTAGGTGGCTCTTACGCTTATAATTTCACATCAACTGGGACAATTCCACCAGGCTACCGAATCTATGCGTATGGCAGTAAAAATGGAATTTCAGATGCGAGTGAAGTTTTACCGGAGTTCATTACATCGATGTCTCAGACCTACGGACCGATTCCTAGTTACATCGGCGGAACTTATCTTCGATATTTTCAAATTCGAGATTCTCTAGGACGCGCTCTTTGCCAAACAAACTCCGTTCAAACCGTTCTCCAAGGGCGGATCTGCACACTTTCGACATCGACAACTTCCCTCAAAGTTGGTCAGGATGTTTTATTGACGATCGGTTACGGAACAGGAACTGCGGTGCCGACTGGCGCCACGCTTGAATTTCAAGGCTCAAACAACGGTCAAGGCATCGCATCGATACCTTACGATGGAACCTCCAACACACAATACCTTCGCCGATTGACAACCGCTGACGCGGGGATGGAATACATTCGTAGAATCGTAATTCGGAACGCCGACAGTTCCATTTACTGTCAGACCAATAACGTACGAGTACGTGTTTCACTTTGATGTTCGATGAAAGACACGAGCACCCGAAGCGCCAAGTCGCGTTAAGTGCTTGAATCTCCGTTCAGCGATCTGGCCAGAGGTCGAGTTCTTCTCGACTCCCCGACTTTGCTCTTAAGCCCCAAGTCCAGACGCCGATGAGTAGGCTGTCAGTAGATTCAGGTCTTAAGACCTACAAAAAGGAGATCGCCTCATGGCGCAAAAGCTGAAGCATAAAGAACCAACAGGAACAGCACCAGCCGCAGGTCCAGTGGCAACACTGCCAACAAATTGCAAAGCCGACGGCTGCAAAAAGAAATCAGAAAAAATGGATTTCTGCTCTGAACACTACGATTGGTTCAAGTGGGGTCTATTGACGCGCGAAGGATCGAAGCCAATCGACTTCGACAAAAAGTACCAAGCCTACATGAAGCATAAGAAAGCTGCATAAGAGTCGATGGTACTTGCTCGCACATTTACAGATGTGCCGACAAACGCCGGTAAGGACTAAGCAACTATCTTCCGTTAACACCGCTGGTTAAACCCATCAGCGGTGTTCCTACGTCATTCCCACTTAAACAACGCAGAACCTACGGCAAGGCCTATCAGGGCAATCACCGAGAGAATCATAACCGGAACGCCAACCGCAGGCGAAAACAAGCTTTCTCCATCAATCATGATTGCACGTGCGGCCCCGACCATGTGGGTGAGCGGTGAAATCAATGAGGCCTTCTGTAGCCATGGGTTAAGTCCCTCGAGCGAAAACCAAACTCCAGAGAGAAACATCATCGGCCAAGTCATCATATTCAAAAGACCACCGGCTAACTCTTCACTCGAAACCCGAGCGGCAACGACAAGTCCTATAGAAATCAAACAAAGCGTTCCCACCATAAGCACGACCGCCAATGCCGCGAACGATCCCCGAACAGGAATTTCTAGGATGAGAATGGCGCCACTGAAGATCGCGAAGGTTGTGACGGATATCAAAATGAATCTCGAGAAAATTTGCGCTGCCAAAAACTCCCAAGATCGAACTGGCGTCGCCTTCAGCCGTTTGAGGACGCCCGACTTTCTATAGCGCACTAATACATAGCCAACACCAAACAATGCCGAGAACATCATGTTGATGCCGATCACTCCTGGCGTTAACCAATCGACAAATCGAATGGCCGCCCCTTCCGTCGATTCACGGGTCCATTTGATTCCATCAACCGAAGAAAGCATCTTTTCAAGCGTGTCTCCCTGCGGAGACGTCGGATTTACCCAGTAATGGCCGTCATTGCCGCTTGCCGAGATTAAGAGATCAAGTTGATGTCGACCGACTTTTTCTTTTGCCTTTGAAAGGTCCTCAGTCGTGTTGTCAATTTCAACAAACTTCGCATATTGCCAGTTCGCTAAAGGATTCTGCGAAACAGCCGTCTCCGACTTGACGACTCCTATTGTGAACATCGGCTTGGGTTTTCCGCTATAAGCAAAAGCAAAGCCCGCGATAATCAACACCGGAAAAAGCAGATTCCAGCTCATCGAGCCACGGTCACGGTAGAACTCTTTGTTTCTAGCGGTGAACAGACGCCATAGCCGATTGAGCAACTGACCGAACTGGTTCATCACAAATCTCCCCGCAAGTCCCGTCCCGTGCGACTGAGAAAAAGCTCGTCCAGATTTTTAACGGAATATTTTTTTAGAAGCTCCTGCGGCGCACCTTCATCGATCACTTTTCCCTGATCAACCAATACGAGTGTGTCACAAAGTATTTCCGCCTCGTCCATATAGTGCGTCGTGAGAATGACAGTGCGTCCTTGCTCTTTGATTCGCGTCACAAGCTTCCAAAACATTCTTCTCGCCTGCGGATCGAGACCAGTCGTTGGTTCATCTAGGAAGACAATTTCTGGCGCGTGAACCAGCGCAAGAGCCAGAAGTACTCGCTGCCGTTGGCCGCCACTGAGTTTTTTTGGTTCGCGATCAACGAATTCAGAAATTTCACAGGTTTCAATCGCACGACTGACGTGTCCCGCTTTGTCTTCGATCGCATACAGTCCAGCAAAGAGCTCCAAAAGTTCGCGACCAGTGAGATGGTCCTGAAGTGCCGTCTGTTGAAACTGAATGCCAATGGCTTGGGACCACTTCTTCGGAGCACGGGAGCCACTCGTCGCTGAAATCACGACTTCACCGTTGTAACGAACCTCACCCCTGTCCGGCTTTGTAAGCCCCTCCATGATTTCAATAGTGGTGGTTTTGCCAGCACCATTTGGACCTAGAATTCCGAAACAAACACCTTTTGGAATCTTAAGCGAAAGGCCTCGGACTGCTTCTACATCCTTCGGTTTCGCTTTGAAGGTTTTGGCTAGCTCGATAACTTCAATCATGCCGCCATTACTGCAGAAATCCGTAGGAAAAGCAAAAAACAGTTTGATGTTCGAGCGAACAAAAGCGAGTTTCTAAACCGATGAACAAAGCTAGAAGCTGGAAGTCGCTGATCAAAGATCGCCAAATTCTATCGTGGGCTTTGTATGACTGGGGCAACTCTGCGTTCGCCACAACCGTGATGGCTGGCTTCTTCCCTATTTTCTTCAAGCAATACTGGAGCTCTGGCGCGCCCGGTCTCGAATCTTCTCTCGAGTCCACGGCTAAACTTGGCTATGCAAATTCTTTTTCAAGCCTCGTACTTGGACTCTCGGCACCCCTCCTTGGCGCACTCGCTGATCGCGCGAATGGCAGAAAAAAGTTTTTGCTCGCCTTCACGATGCTAGGAGCAGCATCGGCATCGTCCCTTTTCTTCGTCGCCCAGGGCCAATGGATCTTTGCGACGATTCTCTATGTCATGGCGTCTGTCGGATTCTGGGGGGGCCAAAACTTTTACGATGCACTTTTAAGTGTGGTCTCGCCAAAGGCCGATATGAATCATGTCTCTGGCCTCGGATACGGACTTGGTTATCTTGGCGGGGGCGTGCTGTTTGCCGTGAACGTTGCCATGACGCTGAAGCCAGAATTCTTCGGCCTTACAAACGCAGCAGAAGCGGTTCGAGTTTCATTTTTCAGCGTCGGCATTTGGTGGTTGATTTTCACTTTGCCCCTGATGTTCAACGTGAAAGAAGGCAACCAAACAGCTGAAAATCTCAGCTATTCGAAACTCTTCAGAGAATCACTCAAAGAAGTTGTCAGTACGTTTCGAAGCCTGAAGGCGCATCGTTCGGCGTTTCTGTTTTTGATCGGCTACTTTTTCTATATCGACGGCGTGAACACCATCATCAAAATGGCCGTCGACTACGGAATGTCCCTTGGCTTCAAAAGCGACTCGTTGATCATCGCCCTTCTCCTCGTTCAATTCATTGGCTTCCCCGCCGCAATCGGCTTCGGTTTTTTAGCCAAATGGATCGGGGCACGCAAATCGCTTTACCTTGCAATTGCAGTCTATGCGCTGGTGACGATCGCAGCGACAGGGCTTCAGGTCGAGTGGCACTTTTATGCGCTCGCAGCGGTGATCGGGTTAGTTCAAGGAGGAATCCAAGCCTTAAGCAGATCTGTTTTCGGCCAGCTCGTTCCAAGTGAAAGATCGGGCGAGTTTTTTGGGTTCTTCAACATGCTTGGGCGCTTCTCCTCCATTCTCGGTCCACTTCTGATTGCAGTGACCAGTACAATTTCGTCCAGTCATCGCATCTCGATGCTAAGTCTTCTGATTTTGTTCGCCGTCGGCGCCTTCGTCTTAAGGCACGTCCAATTTCCTGAAGACGAAACAAGGAACCAAGCATGACTCCTCGTTCTCGAGCCGAGATCTTTTTAAAAAAACTTGTCGAATCCCCATCACCTACCACTCGACAAGGAGAAGTCAGGGCGACACATGCATTGCTTGCATCAGAGCTTGAAAGTCTTGGCTTCCGAATTCGATGGCAACGAGATCATTCAGGTCGCACCGACGACTTGCTGATTGCCGAACGACCCGGCAGGCAGTCGGGCGATCAAGCCTATATCACTTGCGTATCCCACATCGACACTGTGCTAAGTCCCACGGACTCAGGGCCTGTTCGAGAGTTGATTAAAACAGATGACAGCGGGAACACCGAACACCGTCTTCTCGGCGCCGGAATCATCGACAACAAAGGTGGGCTTGCGACGTTGGTAGAAAGCCTCCGACTTTTTTTTGAACAATCCCCTACGACCGAGCTTGGATTTCGTGTCGTTTCGTCGCCGGACGAAGAAAATGGATCTTCCGCTTGGCACAAAGACTTTCAAGAGTTGGGAAGTCGGTCGTGTGCGGCACTTGGATTTGAACCCGCCTTGGACGACGGATCAATTATTTCTAGTCGACGAGGCAATCGGTGGTACGACATTGATATTGTAGGTCAAGAAGCCCATGCTGGTCGCTGCCGAGGTGAAGAACTAAATGCGGCCCACGAGGCCGTCCAGATGATCGCAAATCTTCTGCAAAAGCGAGATCAGCTTCGCGCCCAGTTTGTTTCACCTGCTGGCCTTGGAATATCGATGCACGTGGGACACATTGAAGGCGGTCGAGGACGACACAATATTGTTTGCGGCGGAGTGCACTTCAAACTTGATACGCGCTTTTCAAGTTTTGAACAGCGCGATCATCTTCACGACTCAGTCGTTGAAGTGCTAAATACTCCATCAGAAAAAAACCTAAAGCTTCAAACTCCGGTCACGTCATTTAAAATCGTGGACGATTGTCCGCCTTTTTCAGCGGAATCAAATCAGCAACACCGCGAATTGGTGAAGGACCTTTGCGCAGAAATCACCAATCAGGAAAAACACTTGCGTCGCGAACTTTCTGAAATTGCGCCAGCGCAGGCTGGTGGGGCCGGCGACGTCAATCACATGTCGAGACCAGGACTTCTTGTTTTGGATGGACTTGGTCCCATAGGCGGAAAAATGCACACCGTCGATGAGTTTCTCATTCGCGAAAGCCTTACGACTCGTTCTCGCGCCTTAGCAAATTGGTATCCAAAGTTATTGGCGCGTCTTAACGGGAATTGAAACCAATGTCAGCGCCGCCAACACAAGCGCCACTCCCACCCATTGTGCGCCAGAGAGACTTTCGTTTAAAAACAAAATACCGATAGCAACGCCGGTGATGGGCTCGGCCATCGACAACAGCGATGCTTCCCAGTTTTTAACCTTCAACAATCCAGATAAGAAAAGCGACATCGCAAGCACCGAACAAACAAACGCAATCGCCAAGATCAGCGGCCACCCGTCTAAAACCACTTCGACGACTCTGGTGGGCGATTTAAACCCAATCAGCAAGAGGGTGATCCCCGCCCCAAGTTGAATCCAAAAAGTCGAAGAAAACGCGTCGACCCCTTTTAGCAAATGTGACGAGAGTAAGATATAAACCGAATAGAAGAGCGCGGAACACAAGCCGAAAATCAATCCAATGGGTTTGCCGACTTGAAAGTCCTGCCAAACGAGAAAAACCATACCCAGAAAGGCCATCGGAATCGCCGGAACCCGGGAGGCGGGAATGTGTTCCTTGAAAAAAACAGAACCACCAATCGCCACCAAAACCGGATAGGTGTAGAGCAAAATTACGGTCATCGAAGCAGAAATGTAGCCGAGAGCGAAAAAATAGAAACTTGAAAATACCGCGTACCCTAAAACCCCTAACAGGATACAAATCCCTGTGATTTTCGGACCCAACCAAATACCAGAAAATTTTCGATTTCGGATCGCGAGAAACCAGAAAGTCATTCCCGCGGCAAAGAGATAACGCATTGAAAGAAGCTCGAAC
>JAXMMN010000106.1:0-10182 GCA_034366485.1 Bdellovibrionales bacterium | reverse complement strand
CACTCTTCTTTTGAAAACGAAAATAGACGAAAAAAAAGAGACTCCGTTTCGGGAGTCTCTGTTCAAACTGATCGATCAGCATTGCTGATCGAACTGTATCTTATTTTTTTATTACGCTTCTGTAGGAGCAGTTTCAGCAGTTTCTGCTGGGATCGACGTGTCGACCAGACCAACCATTTCAGAAGTCAATCGAGCTGCTTTTCCTTTGAGTTCACGAAGGAAGTAGAGCTTCGAACGACGAACTTTACCTTTTGCGATCACTTCATCGCGATCAACAGAAGGGCTGCGGAACGGGAATGTACGCTCAACACCGACGCCAGCCGAAATTTTTCGAACTGTGAATGTGCGAGTAACGCCTTCGCCTTGAACTTTAATGCAAACGCCTTTGTAAAGCTGAACGCGCTCTTTGTCGCCTTCACGAACTTTTACGTAAACGCCAACAGTGTCACCAGCGCCGAAGTCTTGAATTTTAGTGTTGTTAGCAACTTTTTTAAGTGCGACGCGACGAACGAGATCTGTCTCGCCTTGTGGCGCTTTGGTCGCTTTCGCTTTTTTAGGAGCTGTCGCTTTCGCCGCAGCTTTAGGTGATTTTCCTGCAGATTTAGATGCTGTTTTCTTTGCGGCTTTAGCCATCCCTAAGTCCTTCGAATAATTATTCAATGTATGAGGGCGGAAAGTTACCATGCCCCGCGCAAACGGTCAAGAATGATGCTGACAGCCGAACGAACTGAAAGATGACGGTAATCATCCGGCGGCGCCCCCTTTACGGGCTCCAAAAGCATGTCACAACCGCGCATAAATTCCTCGGTCAGACCAAATCCTGTCCCGAAGATCAAAAATAGGCGGTCCTGAGGGCCGCCTGCTTCAATTTTAGCCCGAAGTTCTCGAAAGCTCACCTGGGGAACCCCATCAAGGGCCCGGGCATGGGTCGAAACAATCAGAGGTCGCCCCGTCAGACCTTCCTTCTGATTCCAATCCTCAATGGCCGCATCCAGGCTTTCAGCGGTGTCCACCATGGTGAGAGCGGTTTTTCGCATCGGGTTGTACTGCGCCCCGTCCCCCACCCGCCAGTGATCTAGCATTCGGTGAACAAAGGACCGCTGATCCTGCATGGGATGAATGACGTAGTACCGAGAAATTCCGAACACCCGAGAAGCCCGTGCAATGTCGTGCACATCGAGGTTCGTGACATTGGTTGCGACAATTTTCTTATGACGATCACGAATTGGGTAATGAACTAAACCGACAGCTATTTTCACAAAATGTCCTTACTGAAAGACGTAAGAATTTGTTCGGCCAACCGACCAAGCTCTTCAAAGGCGGCTCTTCGAACCGCGGGAAGCCCGCTGGCCCCAATTCCTTTTCTTGAGGAACCTTGAATTTCGCGAACTCGACTAGAAAGCGATCCACTTGAAAGAGCGGATCGGCATAAATCAGGTCGACGCATCATTGTCACCTCAAGTGAATTCAAAAATCGCCAGTCATCAATAAGTTTCGGATCGCCACACAAGAGCACTGCAGGAACTTCCTGACCACGCCATTCTCGTGGACGAGTGTATTGCGCATTTTCTAACAAATTATGACTGAAGCTATCGGACTCCGGCGATTCGGAATTACCCAGCACGCCGGGCACCTTTCTCGCAACTGCATCGATCACAACACAGGCGGGAATCTCTCCTCCACTGAGGACGTAGTCCCCTATGGAAATCTCATCATCACAACAGGTGTCAATAAACCGCTGATCTACGCCAGCGTAACGAGTCGAAACTAGCACCAACGCGGAATCTGGTTCCGCCGCAAACTCTCGAGCGAACTCTATAGCGACTTTATCGGTAAAGACTCGGCCGCGTGGTGACAGATGAACGACTCTTACCTTTTTAAACTTCGATCGCAATTCGTCCACGGAACGTGCCATTGGCTCAGCCTGCATCAACATGCCGTCACTTCCGCCAAAGACCCTATCATCAATCGAGTGATGCACACCTTCGGAAAACTTGCGGGGATTTAAAGTTTCAAGATGAACGAGACCTTTTTGAATCGCTTGACCGACAAGACCGTCTTGAAACGCTGCCGTCACCAAGTCAGGCATGATTGTGACGACTGCAAAACGCATGATCTAATGTCTCGTCTGTGACGCATCGTCATCCGCGTCAGCTTCATCTTCCAGATCGCCGAACATGTCTTCATCAGCGTCGTCGGCATCAAGCTCTTCTTCAAGCTCTTCTTCCGTGTCGTCCTCGACGGCTTCGTCGTCGGAGTCTTTCGAATCAAGACCAAGTTGAACTTCGATCAAGCCGTTCGGCAAATCGACGTCGATCGTTTCAGCATCACTATCAACCGCTTCAATCAATGCCTCTACGAACGGGATCTCAATTTTGTCGCCTGCTTTAACGCCTGGGCGAGCATCTTTCAGGAGTTCAACGATCAAGAGATCCTGCGCATTGTTTGATGAAAAACCAATGACAGTGCCAATCGCCTGTCCTTCTTCTTGCACTTCAAACCCATCAATTTCACTGAGGTAAAAAGACTCGCCCTCTTCGGAGCTCAAATACTCTTCGGGAATAGCCAAAAACCAACCCTTGAAACCTTCGGCGGCCGTTCGGTCCGCGATTTCAGGCGTCTGTAGAATCAAACCATTCTTGTGAGCACGCACACCTTTTAGCTTGTACGGATGAAGTTTAGCTTTCACATCACCACTGGCATCTGCCGTCGGCAGATTCTCAGTTTTCGAAAGGAAAAAACCACCTGTTTCCTTCATGTCCTTAAGCCAGTCCGCTTGACCGGCAAACAAGACGACCCAGATTTCACCCTTCAATCCGTGAGCATCCTTCACTCGTCCAACGATTCGAAAATCATCGCCAACGGTTTCAACAAAACTAGGTTTCAAGTGACCTCCTGATCAGCACCAATCTAAAAAACAAAAGCGCAAAAAAGCAAAAGGGCAAGCGTGCCGCTTGCCCCTCAGTGCCAGTCGCAAAATTATACGACCGGATTGTTCAAACACACACGGTTCGCAAACAGCGCGAACGTGGATCACGTAAGACTCGATGACCCAAGGTCCCGCTCGCCGATTCGTCTACTCGACGATATCGAGAACGGAACGACGATCAAGCTTCGTGCTTGCGGCCATTAAAATCGTGCGAAGCGAGCGAGCCGTGCGGCCCAGCTTTCCGATGACTTTGCCGAGGTCCTGTTTGTTGACGTACAATTTGTACATCGTCGTTTGCTCGTGAACTTCCTCAACGACTTTTACGTCGTCTGGGAAATCAACCAGCGCTTTTGACATGAACTCGATCAAGTCTTTCAAGTTCGACGGATCAGCCGCCATGCAACACCCCTCAATTTATCCATGAGATTACTGTGCGATTACCAATGGCCACAATTAGGCTTTAGTTTGCGCCATACGAATGAGTGAACGCACTCGTTCTGTTGGCTGCGCGCCAACTTTAATCCAAGCGTTTGCCTTTTCGAGATCGATCACGAGCTTTTGCTCTTGACCGCGTGGGCTTGGATTGAAGTTGCCGATAACTTCGATGAACTTACCGTTCAACCACTGACGTGAGTCAGCGACTGTGATTCTGTACTTTGGACGTTTTTTTGAGCCACCACGGGCCAAACGAATTACTACCACTGTTTTCTCCTTCCCCGGTTTCCCAGGCCGCCTCCCGTCAACTAAAAGCCTCTTTGACGACCAAAGAGCACCCGTCGACTGTCATGGGCGGTACAGCGAAGCCTCAAGGGTTACCCCTTGGGCCCAAGTTTTGGCAAGCTAAATGGTCAAAATGGGAAGCGACCGCCACCGGGTCCGCGAAATGGCGGCATGCCTTTGCCTTTTCCGCCGCCCATGAGTCCGCCCAGACCACCACCCATAGCGCCTCCCATGCCCATTTTCATCAGCTGCTGCATGGCCTTTTGGCTTTGCTCAAAACTCTTAATGAATTTATTTACTTCTGAGACTTGAGTGCCTGAACCTTTGGCAATTCTGGCTCGACGAGAACCATTTAAAATACGGTGGTCTTGCCGCTCTTGCTTTGTCATCGAGCGAATAATCGCTTCGATTCTGCGCATTTCGTCGTCGGGCTTTCCTTGGTCTTTTAACTGCTTCATGGCCTGCCCCATGCCTGGAAGCATTCCCAAAATCCCCTCAAGCCCACCTAGTTTTTTCATCATCTGCATCTGGGCCAGAAAGTCTTCGACCGTGAACTGCTTGTTGGCAATTTTTTTGGCCGACTCCATCGCCGTCTTTTCGTCGACCACCTCTTGCGCTCGCTCGACAAGACTTAGGACATCGCCCATGTCCAAAATTCGGGAAGCCAAGCGATCCGGGTGAAACACCTCAAGCGCATCCGATTTTTCACCAACACCCAAAAATTTAACTGGAATCCCCGTTGTTTCACGAATGGAAAGCGCGGCACCTCCGCGGGCGTCGCCATCAATTTTCGTTAAAACCAAGCCCGACAAAGTCAGACGACCGTGAAAGCCTTCCGCAACAGCCACCGACTGCTGACCGAGCATCGCATCGGCCACCAGAAGAATTTCACGCGGATTCGCCAATGCTTTCAGACGATCCAGCTCACCCATCAACTGATCGTCGATCTGAGATCGTCCGGCCGTATCAAGAATTAAAACTTCAATCATATTGTCACGAGCCCAAACGAGAGCTTTTTCAAGAATCTCTTCAGGCTTTTGCGACGCTTGCGAGGGATAGACCGGAACGCCGAGGTTTCCACCTAGCGTCTTCAACTGCTCAATCGCAGCAGGACGATAGACGTCGGCTGGCACAAGACCCGGCTTTTTCTTATATTTCTGACGAATGTAGAGAGCAAGTTTCGCTGAAGTTGTGGTCTTACCAGCACCTTGAAGACCAACCATCATGACGATCGCGGGCCTTGTTTCGGAAGACTTCAAATCAAGTTCGACCGCTTCGCCACCAAGCACACGAACAAGTTCATCGTGGACGATTTTAACAAACTGTTGGCCGGGGCTTACGCCTTGAAGAACTTCGGCTCCCAAGGCCTTTTCACGAACCGCATCGATAAAGCTTTTTACGACTTTAAAATTCACATCTGCCTCAAGCAGACTCATGCGAATTTCTTTGATCGCGTCCTGGACATTTTCTTCCGAAATTTTACCTTGGCCGCGCAGCTTTTTAAGGCTTCCCAGTAACTTATCGCTCAATGAATCAAACATAGCGAAGACCCTATCGCCCTAGTTCCACGCTGTCACCAGCTTGAAGGTTTTTCGAGGCGCAGCACGCTCTATTGGCCCTGACCTGGCTCGGGTCTTGCCCCAATGGACCGCCTAAGCACCGTCAGTGTGCAAACGAAGCGGCTTCGACCTGGTTTGATCTGTTTCGTGTTTTCGTTAGAATCTTGGAGGACTTATGTTGCAGACAGGTAAATTTGAACGCTTCGCCCTCGGCTTATTCGCCGCCACTTTGATGCTTTTGGCAGCCACGTTTGCCATGGCCCGCCCAGCCCTTTTGATGCCAGACGGTGAAGAGTATCAAGAGCCTTCGGCGCCCGTGCGAATGAATATGACGTGTACAGAAGCGATCGAGCGATCTGAAAAATCATTTAAAACGACATTCATCGTCGAAATGACTCCGCACCATCAAGCCACAAGCGGATTTGTTATGAATGACGAGATCGGAAAGTGCTTCGCCAATGCACCTTCTTCAGCATTCAACGCTTTTGGTGGCCTCGCAGACATGCATGTTTTTGAAGCGGGAGGAAATACATGCAAACCAAAAGAGGGTGATGTTTCTTTTGCGATTTTCCATGATAGACGCCTCGGCATGGGTCGCTATGCGACTCTCACCGTGAAGGGTGTGAACTATAACTGCCGCCTGTAAGACGTTTGCGTCTTCCAAGTAACAGTCATCAAAAGCCCTTCGATTGTCTCGGGGGCTTTTTTGTTTCTACTAGCATTCATTTTTTCCGTGGCTTCTGCCTTCTCTCTTTCGGCAGGCGCCGATCCACTCTCTTTCGGGCCTTTGGGTTTAAGCGACACTGATCTGATCAAATCTCAAGAAAGCATGGCCGAGGCATTTGTCTACCGCGATCAAGATTGCCGAATGACCACCAGACAAATTGAAATGACTGAAACAGATAGACTCAAAGTACCGAAAGATATCTGCAACGGTCGCTCAAAGGAAATCGTGTACCTTGCCTCGATCAATAGCCTCGTTGGTTGCCTCAGCCAAAAAGTCGAGTGGGCCAATCGCACGATGATTGGATCAAAAGGGCTTGGAAAACGAAAGTCCGGCGACCGCAAAACGCCGGTCGGCACCTACTGGTTGGGCTATCCTAGAAAGTCTCTGCAATTTGGAATTTTCATTCCGGTTGGATATCCGAATCAATCAGACATCGCTCGCGGCTATACGGGAAATGCCATCGGCATTCATGGCCCCATCCGACCATTCATGTGTCTTCCCGCAAAAAGCCTCGAAAAGGATTGGACCGCTGGGTGCCTTGCTTTCGCAAGAGACAGTCAGATTATTGATGTCTCCAACTGGGTTCTTGCCAACTGGCCAGTGAAACTGACCGTCACCACCGACTAGATTAAATCTAACAGAACCTTTAGAGCGAGTATCCGGGCGTTCCCTCGCGAACTTGCAGAATGCTAGTCGCGAACTCGATATCCGGATTTTCCTTTTTCGCCCAGTTTAAATCCCACTCCTGTGCCAGCAAAATAACTGGGTTTCCTGCCGAGTCCTCAAACATCTGAAGATTTCCACTTAAACGTTTAACCGGCTTACCTGCTTTATCGCGGGGCCAACGAGCGACGGTGTATGGCGTACGTGCAAGCTTCACATCAAGTCCGTATTCGTCTTCAAGTCGATACAGAAGCACCTCAAACTGAAGCTCACCGACCACTCCAATAATAGGATCTTGTGGTCCTACAATTGGATCGATGAAGAGCTGAATGGCGCCTTCTTCTGAAAGCTGCTGAACACCCTTTTGAAGTTTCGTTCGCTTCATCGCATCGCTCACCTGCAAACGACCAAAAAGTTCGGGTGGGAATTTTGGAATGTCTTCGAACAAAAGTTTTTTCCCAGTCGTAATTGTATCGCCGATTTGAAAGTTCCCCGTGTCATTGACCCCGACAATATCGCCGGCAAAAGCTTCGTCGACCGTTTCGCGGTCTTGAGCTACGAACTGACTCGAAAAAGCCAACCGAACTTCACGATCCAGACGCATATGGTGGACTTTCATGCCTCGCTGAAACTTGCCACTGCAAATACGGATGAACGCAACGCGGTCGCGGTGTCGACGATCCATGTTGGCCTGCATTTTAAAAACAAACCCGGTAAACGCCGCATCGAGTGGATTCACGACGATGTCGGATTTTGTCTTTCTTGGCCCCGGAGGAGGCGCCCATTCCTTGAAAAGATCCAGAAACAGATCGACGCCAAAGTCTTGTTTGGCGGAACCAAATGTTGCGGGACTTAGTTTTCCGTCCAGGAACGCTTGGTGATCAAAATCTCCAAGAGTACCATCGATCAATTCAATCTCTTCTTTCAGAGCCTGCAATACTTCGGGTCGAATCTTTTCCGCGAGGCTTGGGTCATCCAACGATGCCACTGGGATCGGTGTCGTATCCAGATCTCCGTCGCGACCCTGATACGGGTAAATCACTTTTCTTGTGCGATGATAAAGCCCATAAAAAAGTCCACCCAAGCCGACGGGCCAAGTCACAGGCCAGCAGGCCATTTTCAAAGTCGTTTCAATTTCATCAATCAATTCTAGAGGAGCTTTACCTTCGCGATCGCACTTGTTGATAAAGGTAAAAATTGGAACATTTCGGTACCGGCAAACTTCATAAAGCTTTTTCGTTCGTTCCTCGACACCCTTTGCAACGTCGATCAACATCACCGCTGAATCTGCCGCTACCAGTGTGCGATAAGTATCTTCCGAAAAGTCTTTATGACCCGGAGTATCTAGGAGGTTTACACGTAGACCTTTGTATTCAAACTGCATCACTGACGACGTAATCGAAATTCCACGCTGCTGCTCAAGCGCCATCCAGTCAGAAGTTGCAGCTTTCGTCCCCTGCTTACCTTTTACTTCTCCGGCCTCGTGAATAACACCGCCGTTATAAAGCAGCTTTTCAGTCAGCGTGGTTTTACCCGCATCCGGGTGAGAGATGATGGCAAACGTACGGCGTTGCTGAATTTCAGTGGTCGTTTCGGGGCTGGACCCACTGTTCGCGGTCGATTGGCTGGGACTTTGTGACTCAAGCATCCGTATGTCCTAACACGCACCTAGCAATATTCCAAACTTCGGCCCCAGAATTCCAAGGTCCAAAGTTGCTAAAAGAGGCATCGCGCGGTAATTTTCATCCACTATGTTGCCTCCAATTCCACGAACCGATCAGCGACTCGAAGTTCAAACCTTCTACCACTTTCTCACGCTCTCCAATGAGGATGTCGCTCGGGTTAAACACGGCCTCGAAGAGTCCGCAGCAAAACATGGTATTTCAGGTCTCATTATTTTGGGGCAAGAGGGACTCAATGCAACGGCATCTGGACCAAGTGATCAACTTCCACTTTTCCTAAAAGAGTCCGGCTCACTTCTTATTCCCGGCTTTGAATTTCAAAATGTGAAAACGAGCTGGATCGAACCAGGAGAGAAAATTCCATTCCTGGAATTCGTGGTAAAAGTTCGGAAGGAAATCGTCACTCTCAAACGCCCCGACATCTTGCCGCATCAGCCCGGTTCTCAAACTCATATTTCGCCAGAGGAATGGCACAGCGGAATTCAAGATCCAGACGCTATCGTGATTGACACACGAAATGCGTACGAGTCTTCGATTGGCACCTTTAAAAATGCACTTACGCCCAACATCGACGAGTTCTCAGACTTTCCAACTTGGCTCGATGAGAACGTAGAAGATAAGTCCAAACCGACATATATTTTCTGCACCGGCGGAATCCGCTGTGAAAAGGCCATCGTGGCGATGGAAGAAAAAGGCTTCACGAACGTCAAGCAACTCGACGGCGGAATCTTAAATTACATCGACAAGTTTCCTGCATCCAAAACAACGTCCATGTGGGACGGAGAATGTTTTGTCTTCGATAACCGCATTGCCGTCGATGGCGACGGGCGTGCAAGCAAGAAGTTTTCAGCTTGTCCTCACTGCGGTCAACCCGCTGATCATTCAATTTTCTGCGTCCGATGCGATTCACCTGCCGTTCTCTGTGACGATTGCTACAATGAAAAGGCGATCGATCAAGCTGAAACCTGCTCGAAGAATTGTGCGCACCACTGGGCCGTCGCACCAGGCAAAAAAGGCAACCCACAGACTTTGAAATGGTCCTCGACGTCGGCCACGAAGTGAAATCGTGAAGGACAGTAGCTTCGGCAATCTTTTTGGCTTGATTCCGGCTGCCTATGAGCGCTGGGTGAAAGCTTTCGTTGTTATCTTTTGGCTAGGTGTCTTGACCGTTCTTTTGCCGACTGACCCCATTGATCCTTGGGGACTCTTTTCAGCGAGAAAAATCACGCTCCTTGTTTTGGTTTTGATCACAATTCAAACTCTCGGTGGAGTCTTTAGCCAAATACTTGGCAGTCGAGCGGGCTCGTTTCTTTCGGGTTTTGTTGGAGGCGTTTTTTCCAGCACAGCGGTGACTGCACAGATTGCGAAAAACAGCCACGACCTCTCAGATGATGAGAACCGTGTCGCGACTCTTTCTTTTTTGGGATCAATCTTAGCACAGATGATCTTGGCCTTCGCTCTGGCTCTGATCGGTTCGACCGGACATCTCGTCGATGTCATGCTTCTATTTGGATTACCAATTACCGGCGCAGTCCTATTGACCGCATTTCGCAGCCGCAAAGCACGGGTGCGCGGAGTCATCCCAAACCATCGCGACCCTTTGTCGGATCTTTTAGGAATTGCGAAGTTGAGTCTTTTTATTGTGGCGATCATCGCCGTTTCAAAACTGCTTCAAGAATGGTTCGGCGAGAACGGTCTTTCAACGCTTACGTTTCTGGTCTCGCTTTTCGAAGTTCACGGATCGGTCATCGCCAACTTACAACTTGAGGAAAGCGGAGCGATCAATCACGCAACCTTAAGAGGCTTGCTCGCGATTGGACTCTTCGCCTCGTTAGTATCTAAACTTGTTCTAGGTTTGTTTCTAGGAAACGGTTTTTTTAAACGCAGGATCGCACTCTGGAC
>JAXMMN010000105.1:0-4657 GCA_034366485.1 Bdellovibrionales bacterium | reverse complement strand
CAGCGCTTCAGTGCTTAATCGCTACAAGCCTCTGGCTTTCCGCAGTGATGTCCTGCATCCGCAGGACTCCTCCGGGTCTCCGCACCGATTCAACTACACGATTTCCAAGCTTCAAGCTCTTTCACCAACGGATACTTGGTTTTTTCTTTTTGGATCTTTAGGCCAGATTCTTTTTCGACTTCGTCGACGGTTGATCTTCGATCAAGGATCGGATTTCCTTTGTCGCTTTGAGAATAAATGAATGCGATTGATTTCAGTGGCGGAGTTTCATCAAAGACGACTTTAAAGAATCGCTCGGGAATCGAAATTTCTTCTTCAAGCCGTGGAAGCTTGTCGTTCAGTACGGGGCCGGTGAAGATCGTTAGTTTCTCTTCGCCGCAAATCCAAGTTCTTACTTTCGCCTCTAACCTACTCCATGCAATTCGATTTAAACTCGCTTTTTGCGGAACCATATTCGACATCACAAATGTCGCATCCATAGCTTCCTGGGACCTATTAAAGTCCGCGGCAGGCGCCATATGACCACGATCAAAAAGTTTTCCTGGATAGTCTTCTGGCCCCACTGGCTCGATTTCAAGCGCGGCGAGCTTCTTGTCCTCATGAAAATTATCGCGCCTTTTGCCAGAGCCTTTTAGATCAGCTTTAGAGACAGTGTATTGAACGAGCACCGGCAAGCGGTGCGTTTTACTGTACTGGATTTGAAAGTACGTGTGATCGAGCTCTACAACGTCTGAATTGGGTTTGGGAAGTTCAGAAACAGGCGGCAAAGCCTGTTTCTGAATAGAGGTACAGGAGAGCGCGGAAAAAACAACTGTGAGAGAGACCGCGCACTTCTTTAGATTCACAATTCAACCCTCACCACACTCGCCGTATGCAACTTGAGCGATTCCTCACGCGAGACAGAAAGATTCAATACATTTTTTCGATACAATCCCATCTCGTGGCTCCTCTTTCTTAGCTCGATGTAATCTGAGCCCCTGCCCTGATTTTGCGAATCCAGGTATTCACCAACGTAATTCAGTAGACGCTTCCAGATCGAAGCGTCAGAGTCCTCAGTGGCCCGGTCTTGACTGCCGCTCGAGCTGAACAAAATAGGAACACCAGAATGAAACCAATTGTGCTTTCCAAGCGGAGGAGGAGCGTCAGCAACCGCATCTCCTTCATTCACGAATCTCAAATGGTCGATCTCAAGAGAAGAAAACCATTCGCAGAACTTTTGGTTCCCAACTCTAGGTTGGCCAAAAGTAACTAGTTGAGATATGTGCACCGACGGCAACTCTGATACAATCAACGCACAGTAAAGTTGCGCCATTGCACCTCCGAGAGAATGCCCGGTGACGACAAACTCAAGACCTTCAGACGCCAGCCTTTTTTCTAATTTGGGCAGAATTGACTTGCTAGACTTCCTGACGACGTCCAAAAAACCAGAGTGGCAGTGACCACCAAGAGGCCACGGACTGAGTTCGAATTTAACATTGAACTCCCAGTCTCGCGTAGACTCCGAACCTCGAAATACTAGGTATATACGACCGCCAAATTGAACTAAGTAGGCCTCCGTAGAAATCTCTGGAATGGATATGTATTCAAAACCATCAGGTGAAGCACCTAAGCTGGACTTAATTTCAGCGAGGACGCCCTCGGGATCTCGCTCCTGCCTATATATGACGTCACATAGGACCGCACACGTACTCGAAACTAAAAGCTCTGACGAACTTAAAATATGTTTCATTAATCCTCCTATATATAAACCAAAATATCACCCCTCACTGTTAGCCTTTCTCGCGAATCCCATTCGGTTCGGAACTCGCTACTTGATCCAGATTTAGTAGATCGACGTACGAATTTCAGAAGAACTTCTGGTGACGCGCCTCACTCTAGCTAATGGTCTAGCTCGTTTTGTTATTAATCCGCACACCGGACCGGACTTCCAAATCATTCGTTAAGCCACCTAAAACTTTTCGTTTTGGAAGTGGCTCGATACACTTAAATCGACTGAAGATTTTCACCTTTAACGAAAGTAAATTCATGTGCTCACGTTACCAATCCCCTGATGCTGCTGAGATGGCTCGGTTTTACCGAGTCGATAAACCAAAGCTTCCCGCAATCAAGTCAACGATCTACCCAGGCTACACAGCACCCGCTCTCTTTGGTGGCGATGAATCACATATCGAAGCGAGGTTTTGGGGATTTGTTCTAAACATGCCTGGGAAAAGAGATCCCACTCAAATCATCTCTAAGATTCTTCAAAATGCTGTGAGCGAAACCGTGGAGGAAAAACGGACATTTTCAAAAGCTTGGCGAGAAGGGCGACGCTGCATACTACCCGCTTCTAGGTTCTTTGAACCAATCGACGGTGAATTTACTGGAATCAAAGACCCCGAGAGAAAAGTCATGTCGATCGCTGGAATATATGGCGAGCAAACGTACAAAGAAAAAAAGGTCAAAGCGTCAACGATGCTCACATGCGAGCCAAATAAATGGATGAGTCAATATCACGACCGAATGCCTGTGATTCTAAACCCAGATGACATCGAAGAATGGCTTTCGCCTGACACAACTCCAGATCAAGCATTGAAGCTTTGTCAGCCGTGGAAAGGGAAACTGGGGATTGGGTGAGAGACAGAGCGTCTATCGAATTCCACATTGGACAATACGTAAGTCGGTAAAGGAAACTTAACTTTTCGAAGCGGTGGAAAGCTAAGTATGATTTGGCAGGGGAAAACGAATGACCAAAGAAGAACTTAACACCTACATAACTAACGACATTCTCAAGGCCAAATACGACAGCGTTCAAAGAATCTGGAAGAATGGTCAAAAATCTTTTGAATTCACATACAACAAAGCCTATCTAGACTGGGTCGGCGATGAAAGTCTGTCTCGAGAATTGCTGCGATTCGTAGAAAAAAGCGACTTCTATTCTGAATTTCAAGAATTGTATGAACCTATAAGACTTCAAGAAATTGGACCCGGAAAGCCAATTCCGAGCATAACTTCAGAGGAGATATCCCAGCGACGACAGAATATAGCTGTATCGGCATACACTGCTCATTTATCCTTAAAAAATCGGAATTCTGGATTTAAGATTAAGGACGGCGACAAAAATTTGTTAGATTTTGAGAAGATGGAAAGGCTTCAGACAGAAAAAGTTCGACATTCTGGCAATCCAATTTTTAATGAGCCACCTGGCATTCCCGAAACTCATACCTACAAGAACAAAAGCCAGGAAGTTTTCGAAGTCGACATAGAAAAGCAGATTTATAAGCATGGTGGCGAGTGGTATCGCTTCAAAAAAAACGCAAGGGCGAACAACCTTTCGAAGTAAGTACATCGGAATTTTTCGGCCCGATCACAATTCGACAATAGTATCGATCGCGAGGATGAAATATTAAAATTATCCAAAAAATTTTAATAGCCGTTCGGTTTTGGGGAGTTCAAGTGGATTTTTTCCGAACATTTCATGGTTTTAATCAACATAGTAAAACTAAGTTCAATGACCAAAGTTCTTCAATGACAGAAAGACTTTAAACAAATGGCAATAGATAAACTGAAAAAATATGAGGGCGAAGCAAAAGAAATACCTAGCCTGAAAATTAGCAATTTAGAACTCGGATTCTTTTCCGAAGGCAAGAACGCCTACATCAAATCCTTTGATGAAACCGCAAAGAAGAGTTTTTCTGTTTCAAAAAAAGGAGTCGATTTTCATTTTGATGAACCAATTTTCGTAACGAAAGTACGAGCGCAGTGCCCCCCAGGAACAATAGACCCTGAACTAAAATTTCAAATTTTTGGAATAGAAAAGAATCATACAGAAGATCTAAATCCAGAAAGCTCGACTGACCAAAGCAAGATGACCTCTTGGCAGATCAATCGATTCGCCACAGGATTCAAGATTTCATCTGGAAAGACTTCTTTTTTTCATGATGAAGAACAAATCGAGAAACTCGTTGTGCAAGTTCTTGATCCAAACGACCTGGCCGAGGTGTCAGAGAGAGTTAAGGCGATTGAATCCTTTGAAAATAGGAAACAAAACGCATTTGGAATGGAAATCGCGGAACTTGAAAAAAGAGAAAGCGATCTTATTGAGAAAATCGCCGAATTCAACTCAACCCAAGCTGCGGAAAAAAATGTTCGTGCTGAAGAAGTAAAAAAACACAGTAACGATTTGAAATCTCTGAAAACAGAAATTGAGTCTTTGAAATCTGAGCAGGAAACCTTAAATAAACAAACCAAAGCCCAACAAGAAAGTCTCGAAAAACTGAAAATCCAGTTTACCGAACACGAAGAAAAGCTCAAGCACTCAAAGAACGAGGAAGAACGAGTCCAGGCTGAACTTTCTAGAATTTCGGACAGAATCAAAGACCGTGAACTTGAACTTGAAAAAAAGAGCAAAGAAGTTTCGGAGTTGACCTCCAAACTACGAGCGCTGAACAGTGACGTTTCACTTTTTGCCGATGATATGGCTGGATTCGCCCGACAAGGCGACCTCCAGATTCGTAAATATATGTGGATCGTTATTGCGGTCTTGATTATCGCAACTGGTTTATCTGCAATTTCGGTTTACAGTACGTATGAAATTTTTGTGACTTTTGTTGGCGCTCCAGCGCTTGGGGTCGCAAACTTGATCGCAATAAAGGCTTTTCTTTTAATCTTAGTCGCC